>JAYUXQ010001302.1:0-15719 GCA_043752905.1 Nannocystis sp.
TGATGCTCGGCGTCGACTACCGGCTCGAGCGGGTCAACGCGATGTTGCCGACGGACCCGGCGTGGCTGCGGCCCGAGGGCGTGACGGAGCCGGTCGACCTCGATCTGCAGCGCGGCGTGCACCTGCTGACCTCGGCCAACTTCGGGCTCAACTACGACGGTCGTGAGGAGGCGGCGCGGCTCGGCAAGGGGGCCCGCTTCGCGATGGAGCTGCAGCTCTCGTCGCCGCTCGTGGGGAGTCGCTACGAGTACATGAAGCTGGTCGCGGGCGGCGCGTACACGTTTCGCCTGCCGTGGAAGCACTGGATCACGCCGAGCCTGGTGGCCGGCCAGATCGCCGGGCGAGCGCCCCGCTTCGAGCGCTTCTACGCCGGCGACCTCAGCGAATGGACGCCCGGCCGCGAGCTCGGGCTCATTTACTCGACACGCGGGCCGGTGGACGTGTTCGGCACCGGCATCGACCGGCGCCTGTTCGGCTCGCTGTTCGCCCGCGTCGACCTCGAGTACGTGTGGCCGCTATTTTCCGGCAATCGCGTGCGTGGCATCAAGGGCGGCGCGCTGTTCTGGTCGGCGGGCATCTTCACGTTCGCGGGCAACGCGGCCGAGCGCAAGGTTCGCAAGGCGATCGGCGAGCCGGTCGCGCCGATCGGGTTCAACGCGAACTTTGGTCTCCGCCTGGAGACGGTGATCGGCGTCGTCGATCTCAGCGTCGGCAATGTGCTCCGGAGGACGCCGCTGTGAGGCGACGTGGCTTTCTTGCGCTGGCCCTGGCGACGCCCGTGATGGCGGCGCCCGGCGGCCTCGAGCTGGTGAAGCCCCGGCGCGCGCGCTTCGAGGAGGTCGGCGACGCGGTGCTGATGACCGTCGACCTGCCGGAGCTGCTGTTGACCCGCGACGCCGACGCGATGGCCTCGCTCGAGTCGGCGTTTCGCACCCGCCTCGACTTCGAGATCGCGCTGCATCGTACGGGCCAGAGCGAGGCGATCGAGCGCCGTCGGGTGGTCGTGTTCATTCAATGGGACCCCTGGAAGGAGCGCTACATGGTGGAGACCAAGGAGGCCGATCGCACGGCGACCCGGCGCTACTTCGTGGGGCGTGACGACGCGATCGTCGCCGCCGTCCGCCTCGATCGCGTGCGCATCGCCAGCGTCGCCACGCTGGAACGTGGACCGAAGGCCATCTACTACGCGACCGTGGTCGGCCAGCGCAATCGCATCGAGAAGGGCCTGCTGTCGCCCGAGGACGGCGACAGCGACGGCCGCGGGCAGGGTAGGGACCTGTCCGTGTTCTCGCGCTGGGTCGGCATCTTCATCCGCGCGACCCAGAGCGCCGAGAAGACCGTCGCCATCAAGACCAACCCCGCCTTTTACCTGGCGCCGCGATGACCGACCCACGCGACCGCGACGCCCTGGCCGAGCCGAAAGGACCTGTCCCCGAGGACAGGCCCGAGGCGGGCGCCGCGAAGTCCGGGCCGGTCGCCCGCGGCGCGCGACGCTCGACCGTCGCCGGCGCGCTCGAGTCGGTGGTCGCGGGCGGGTGGCTCGGCGGCGGCACGCGCTCGACGATGGGGAGCCGGGTCTCGCGGATCCGCCTGACCCGCACGGGCCTGCGCATCGTCATCGGCCCGCGCGTGCCGTGGTGGGGCCGGCTCGAGTCGCGCGTGATCGCGGCCCTCGTCGCGCTCGGGATCCTGTGCGTCGGCGCCTCGGCGTACCTCGTCACGCTGACGGTCCATTACTTCGACAGCATGGTCCGCGACGCTGCCGCCAGGAGCGACCGGGCGGTCGCCGCGGCGCGCCCGCTGTACGACGGCTTCGTCCGCGCCAGCAAGCAGGCCTACCGCGCGCGCGCCGTGGCGATCACCCGCGAGCTCGAGCTCGGACTGCGCGACCCCGGGGCCCCCACGGACCGGCCGGATCGGGTGTTCGCGCAGGTCCAGGCCCAGCTGGCGAGCACGCTCGAGCACGAGACCGACATCGTCGAGCTGCGCCTCGATGGCCTGCCCGGCGGGCCGGTGAGCGTCGACCGCCGCGAGACCGTCCCCGAGGATCCGCTGCAGTGGGTGTGGTTCACGGCCGGGCCCGAGCCGCTCGACCTCGGCGTCGGCGTGCCGCTGCAACTGACGGCCACGTACGCGCAGAGCACCGAGATGGACCGCCGCTATCAGGCCCTGGGTGCGCTCGGCCGCGAGATCGACTACGTCGCCGTCAACGGCACGGTGGTCGACCGCAGCGAGCTCGAGGGCGCGGTGTTTCGCGCGATCGGGGCCGCCTCGGCGCTGGTGTTGCTGGTCGCCTTCATCGCCGGCTTTGTGCTCGCGCGGGCGACGACCCGCAAGCTGACGGTGCTCTCGGAGATCATCCTCCGCGTCGCCGGTGGCGATCTGCGGGCGCGGGTCCCGGACCTCGGGCAAGACGAGCTCGGCCAGCTCGGCGCCGCGTTCAACGGCATGCTCGACGAGCTCGACTCGGCCCAGCGCAAGCTGAGCTACCTGCAGAAGATCGGCGCGTGGCAGGAGATGGCCCGCCGGATCGCCCACGAGATCAAGAACCCGCTGACGCCGATCCAGCTGGCGGTCCAGCAGCTGCGCGAGAAAGATCCCGGGACCAGCCCGGCGTTCACGAAGATGCTGCA
The DNA here is from genome assembly GCA_043752905.1 of Nannocystis sp. Lineage (GTDB taxonomy): Bacteria > Myxococcota_A > Polyangia > Nannocystales > Nannocystaceae > Nannocystis. The sequence goes on from JAYUXQ010001302.1 coordinate 2,634, forward strand.
CACATCGGTCGAGATCGTCGAGGACGAGATCGAGTCGCTGCGCCGCATGGTCACCAGCTTCTCGCGCTTCGCCAAGGTCCCCGAGGTCCAGGTCGTGCCCGTCGACATCGCCCGGGTGGTCGAGGAGTTCGACCGCGCGTACGGGCACCTGACCGAGCGCGAGACGGATGTCCTCGAGGTCGAGCCCGTCCCGTCCGGCCTCGTCATCCTCGGCGACCGCCAGCTGCTCAAGCAGTGCCTGGTCAACCTCGTCGAGAACGCGGTGCTCTCGCAGCGCGAACGCGGCCCGGTCCACGTGCGCGTGTCCGTGCGCCCGGTCCCGCCCGAGCCCGGCGTCGACCCTGGCCTGCCTCCCACCGCCTGCGAGCTGCGGGTCGACGACAACGGCCCCGGCATCGCCCCGGAGCGCCGCGAGCGGGTGTTCGAGCCCTACGAGTCGACCCGCAAGGAGGGTACCGGCCTCGGCCTGGCGATCGTCAAGAAGGTGGTCCTCGACCACGGCGGCGAGGTCCGCGTCGACGAGAGCGAGCTCGGCGGGGCCGCGATCGTCATTCGTCTGCCGCTGCACGCGCTGGGTACCGAAGCCTAAAGCCGAGGGCGGCCAGCTGAGGGCGGCCCGCTGGAGGCGGCCACCAGGCCCGCGGGGACCGGGTCGCGCCGGGCCCGAGCGTGGTGGTAGGGCAAGGTGGGAGCCGGCCCGGAAAGACCCCCTGGCTTGCGTGCTTCTGTGGTCCATGCGACGGTTTTGAGGTGGACGGGTCACTCCGAGCGTAAGCCCGGGGCGGATGGCGGCGTGAGGTTCAGATCACGTGAACAGGGACGCGGCGGATATGCGAGGCGGCAGGCACAGGGCAACGCGAGGGCGTCGAGCCGCGGCATGGTTGGCCGCTGCCTCGCTCGTCAGTTGTACGCCCGGCACTGGCACCCGCGCGCCGCGCTCGCCGGAGGTCACGCCGGACCTGACCCATGGGACAGACGACGCGCTGGTCGGTCGCGGCTCGCCGCTCACCTTGACCGCCTCCGACGGCACCGCGTTGACGCTGCACTCGCTGACGATCCGCGCCGTGGTCGACGAGCCGCTGGCGTTCACCGAGCTAGAGGTGGTGTTCACCAACCCCGAGGGTCGTCCGCTCGACGGCAAGCTCGCGGTGACGATGCCGACCGGCGCCCGCGTGACCCGCTTCGCCCGCGACCTTGGCGACGGCGCGTGGCAGGAGGCGCAGGTCGTGCCGCGCCGCGCCGCCTATCAGAACCTCGCCAAGGGCGACCCGCGGCACGAGCCGACGCTGCTCGGGTCGTCCGCCGGTGAGCAGTTCGTCGCGCGCGTCGAGGCGATCCCGTCGAGCCAGCCGACCCGCCTCGTGATCGCCTATGTCGAGGAGCTGCGCGGGCGCAGCGAGCCGTACCGCGTCGCCCTGGCTGGCCTGCCGCGCCTCGCCGAGCTGAGCCTCTCGCTGAGCGCGCGCACGCCGGTCAGCCTCGGCGGCGAGCCGGCGCTGCTCAAGGCGTCGACGCAGGGCCAGCCGAGCCGCCACGTCGACATCAAGCCGACCCGCGACTTGACGCTCCACTTCTCGGGTCCACGCGAGCTGGGCCTGCGCCGCGACGAGATGGTCGTCGCCCGCATCTCGCCGGTGCCGCACGATCACCCCGATCCGATCGACAGCCTGACGATCCTGTTCGACACCAGCGCCTCGCAGGCGCCCGGCTTCGAGGCCCAGCTCGATCGCCTCGCCGCTGTCATCGCCGCGATCGATCGCCGCCTGCCCGCCGACATCCCGCTGCGCGTCATGGCTTTCGACCAGGGCGCCGAGTCGATCTACGAGGGTCGCATCGCCGGCTTCGGCGCGCCGCAGCTGCGCGCGCTGCGAGAGCGCGGGGCGCTCGGGGCGTCGAACCTCGCGGGCGCGCTGAGGGCGGTTGCGAGTCGCGGCGAGCGTCGCTATCAACGCCTGTTGGTCGTCACCGATGGCAGCGTGACCGCGGGCTCGCCGGGCGTCGAGGCCGTGCGCGCCGAGGCGGCTCGCCTGCTCGACGCCGGCTACGTGCGCCTCGACGTCATGATCGAGGGCGGCGCCCCGGATCAGGCCGTGCTACGCGCGCTGACCTCGGTGTCGCCGGATCACCCGGGCCTGGTGCTGCACGGCGGGCACTCGCCCAACGTCGCCGCGACCCGCCTGCTGCGCGGGGTCGTCAACGACGTCGAGGTCGCGGTGCCGGGCGGCTCGTGGGTCTATCCCCGACGCTTCGACGCGCTGCAGGCCGGCGACGACGTCCTGATATACGCCGGTCTCGAGGCCGGCACCGACGGCTTCGACGGCGCCCCCGGGTCGTTCGCGGTGCACCTGCGCGGCGGCGAGGTCGACCGCGAGGTCGCGGTGCCGCTGACGTACAGCCCCTCGCCGCTGTTGACCGACGCGTGGTCCGGCGCGCGCGCGAGCTGGCTGATCGAGCAGGCCCACAGCGAGTGCGGCGCGGTCGCTGCGCCCTCCTCGTCGAAGCCCGGTGCGCCCGCGCTCGACCGCAGCGTATGCGAGGGCTGGCGCCGCCAGGCGCTCGACTGGTCCGCCGACCACCGCGTCGTCAACGAGCTCACCGCGCTGGTCGTGCTGCCGACCGCCCCGGACTACCAGCGCTTCGGCCTCGAGGAGGGCAACCTCCGCTCGCTGCTCGCCGTCGGCACCCGCGGCTTCGAGTGGCGCCGTAACACCATGCCCGCCGAGGTCGCTGGGGCCCTGGCCGGCACCGAGTCCGCGCACCCGCGGCCCCACGCGCTCCGCCCCGAGCGCCTCGCGGACAAGCTGCTGTGGGACGAGCCGCCCGCCGCCGCCGCGACGACCTCACCGACCGCCGCGGTCCGTCGCGACAGCCAACAGCGCCACGCGGCCCGGCGCAAGAATCGACCTGTCCGTGAGGACATGTCCGTTGCGCCACGTGAGACGGAGGTCCCCGACAAGGACGCCGGCGCCCCGCAGCTCGGCCCGCGCCGCACGCCGGACGACGCCTACGAGGGCAACTTCCTGACGGTGATGAACCTGCTGGCCGCGTGGGACGCCAAGCACAACGCGCTCGAGGTGGCGACCCGCTGGCGCCGCGCCCAGCCGACCGACGTGATGGCGCTGGTGGCCCTCGGCGAGGCCCTGGAGGCCAACGACCGCCCGGAGCAGGCCGCGCGCGCGTACGGGTCGATCGTCGATCTGTACCCTGGTCGCGCCGACATGCGCCGGCTCGCCGCCGCCCGCCTCGAGCGCCTCGGCGAGCTCCACACCTGGCTGGTGCTCGACAGCTACGGCCGCGCGCTCGAGCAGCGCAACGAGGACCCGGCCGGCCACCGCCTCTATGCCTTCGCCCTGCTGCGCGCCGGTTACTATCAGGAGTCCTTCGACGCGCTGGTCGACGGCCTCGCGTGGGCGCGCTCGGAGCCCAAGACCCGCGCGCTCGAGCCGGTGCTGCTCGCCGACCTCGGCATCATCGCGGCCGCGTGGATCCGGCGCTGGCCCGAGCAGGAGGCCTTCGTGCGCGAGGCCCTGCGCGTCAACGAGGCCGAGCTGGCGACCGCGCCGTCGCTGCGCTTCGTGCTCAGCTGGGACAGCGAGCTCGCCGACCTCGACCTGCACGTGCGCGACGGCCTCGGCTGGCATGCATTTTACCGCAGCAAGGCGCTCGCCTCCGGCGGCTCCCTCTCCGACGACATGGACGCCGGCTACGGCCTCGAGGCCTTCACGATCGACGGCGCGGCGACAGCGTTCCCGTATCGCCTCGAGGTCGGCTACTACGCCCGCGGCGCGACCCAGGGCACCGGCAAGATCGAGGTCGTCGAGCACGACGGCGCCGGCCAGCTGTTCTTTGAGCAGAGGCCCTTCGTCGTCAACAAGCAACGCGCCTATATCGACCTCGGCATGATCTCGAAGCCGCCGTCGCAGGCGCCTGCGAGGCGCCGCTAGTCGACGTCGCGCGGGATCCGGGGGTCCCGGGTGTCGTGCGCCCAGGACCAGCGGACCAGGAATCTGATCGAGGCGCGCTTGCCGAGGTCCTGGAAGAAGACGACGAGGTCGTCGTAGACCTTGGGGTCCGTGAGTAAGCGGCCGGCCATGCCCTCACCGGCGTTGACGCCCTCGACGATGCGTCGGGTCGCGGCGAGCGACGCCTCCACGTCCGCGGTCAGCTTGCCCTCACGATTGAGCAGGAGGGCCGGTGTGGCCTTGCTGTTGGGGTCCTTGCGCTCCTCGAGGATGTTCGAGACTTTGTCCATCGCGTCGCGGCCGGTCTTCACCGCGGGCTCGAGGTCCTGCTCGAAGGTGTTCAGGCTGCGCCTGGCCTTGCCGAGGCCGCGGTCGATGCTGGCGGTGGTGTCACGGACCCCGCGCAGGTTGGCGCCGAAGCCCTTGGCGTAGCTCTCGTCGTTGAGGAGCATGCCGAAGGTGCCCTGGCCCTCGGCGGTGCGGCGGGTGACCTCGTTGGTGTTGGCGAGCGCGCCCTGGACGTTCTTGACGGTCTTCTCGTCGCCCATCGCCTTGGCGAGATCGGCGACGCCGCCGATCGTCGCCTCGACCTTGTCGAACAGGCCGTCGGCGCGGTCCTTGACGTTGTCGAGCTCCTCGATCATCGCGGGGATCGTCTGGATCTGGCCGCCAGCCGCGATCGGCTTGCCGCGGCCGGCCGAGATCGCGATCAGCTGGTCGCCGAGCACGCCGTTTTGCGAGACGGTCGCGCGGCTGTCGTCGCGCAGCTGCTGCAGGCGGTCGGCGTAGATCGAGAGGATCACCCGGATCCGCTTGTGATCGGTGATGTAGCGGTCACACAGGTCGCTGTTGCCGGTCCAGCTGACGCGGCGGTAGCGGCGGCGAAACTCTGCGGTGATGCAGATCTCGCTCTCCTGACACTGCGCGTCGACCTCGCAGGTGCGATAGAAGTCCTTGTTGAACGAGTAAGCCTCGAGCTCCGCGCACTTGCCCTCGGGCGCGCAGAACAGGGTGCGGTCGCAGTCATCGGTGCGGCCGTGCTCGAAGCGGCCGCGGTCCTCTGTCAGCGGGTTGCAGGGGTACTCGATCTCGACCAACTGGCGGTCCTTGACGAGGCCGATCTCGATGCCCTCGAGCTGCACGGGGCTGCCGGGCTTGAGACCGGAGACCTGGCGAAAGTCGGCGGTGACGATCACCTGCTCGTTCCACAGCGTCTTGCTGCCGCTGAGGACCAGGGCCACCAGGCCGAAGATGCCGAAGCCGACCACGCCGGCGCCGACGAGCAGGGCGCGGCGGTTTTCGTCGAGGCGGGCCATATCCTGCGAGTGTAGCCTCAGGCGGCGGCGACGAGTGTGGCGTGCAGATCGGCGAATGCGTATACGCGGGTCGAGGCCGGCAGATCGCCCGGCCAGCAGCCCCCACCGCCCAGGATCAGGCGGGCGCCGACCTCCGCGCACGCGTGCGCGACCGGCAACGTGGCGATCCGCAGCGCCTGCGCATCCTGCGAGCACCCCGAGGCCGACAGCGCGACGATCGCCGCGGGGTGGCTGCGAAGGTGCGCCGCGAGGTGATCGCCGGGCGTGTAGCGACCGATCCAGCCGACCTCGTAGCCGGCCTCACGAAACACCAGCTCGGCCAGCGCGAGGCCGAGCGTGTGCTCATCGCCGGCGGCCGCGGCGAGCAGGGCCAGGGGGGCGTTCGAGGGCGAGGTCAACGACTCGGCGCAGCGCGCGACGCCGCGGGCGAGCCGCTCCGAGGCGAGGTGCTCGTCGATGATGCTGATCTGTCCGCACACCCAGCGATTGCCGAGCTCGGCCAGCGCACCACCGATGACGTCGGCGACCCTCCACCAGCTGCCGAGCTTTTGCCGCTCCGCCAGCAACGCGCCGTGCAGCGCGAAGGGCCCGAGCGCGAGCAGGCGGTCGGTCCATGCGACGGTCTCGGCGGTCGGCGGTGGCGGAGGTGATGGCGGCTCGGGCCGCGCGGCGGGGTCGAGCACGACCTGCCCGGCTTGCACGGCGCGGGCGAAGCGCTCGACCTCCGTGTGGGTGAAACGACGATGGTTGCCAGCCGTCCGCACGCAGCGGAGTAGCCCGAGGTCAGCCCAGCGCTTGACCGAGGTCGGGCCGACGCCGAGCATGCGCGCTGCGCTGGCGGTGGAGAGATACTGCGTTCGCGTGGATTCCATGCGCGGGCGGGGTGTCGAACCAGTGAAGTGGCGACACGGCGGATCGGACGGTGATCCTTGATCATCCGACCAAAGCGACTATAAACCTGGCCAGGCAAGAGGGCAACGCGGCATGCGGATCTTCATCACGGGAGCGACGGGTTTCGTCGGCAAGGCGCTCGTACCCCGGCTCTTGCGCGAGGGTCACAGCGTGCGTGCGTGGGTGCGATCACCGGCGCGTGCAGCGGAGCAGCTTGGTCCGCAGGTCGACATCGTCGACGCTGTCGGCGGCGCTCCCGCGATGCTGACCGCGATCGCGGACGCCGACGCGATCATCAACCTCGCGGGCGAGCCCGTGATCGGCAAGCGGTGGACGGAGCGCCGGCGTGAGGCGTTGTGGGCGAGTCGGGTCGGTATCACGGACATGATCGTCGACGCGATCGCGGCCGGGCCGCCGCGCCCGCGGGTGCTCGTCTCGACCTCCGCGGTCGGCTACTACGGCGACACTGGTGACAGGGAGGTCGACGAGGACAGCCCGCCGGCCAACGGCTTCCTCGCCGAGCTGACGGTCGGTTGGGAGGCCGCGGCGCTGCGGGCCGAGGGCCACGACACGCGCGTGTGCATCGTCCGCGTCGGCCTCGTGCTCGGCCGCGAGGGCGGCGTGCTGGCGCAGATGCTGCCGGTGTTCCGCCTCGGGCTCGGTGGGCCGATGGGCAGCGGCGAGCAATGGTTCCCGTGGATCCACATCGTCGATCTCGTCGATCTCTACACGCAAGCGTTGACGAACGCCGCGCTGCGCGGGCCGGTCAACGGCGTCGCGCCGGGCATCGTCACCGGTCGCGGCTTCACCACGGCGCTCGGCCGCGCGGTGCATCGTCCGACGATCTTCCGGGTCCCGGGCTTCGCCCTGCGCCTCGCCCTCGGCGAGTCCGCGGTCGCCGTGCTCGCCGGGCAACGGGCGCTGCCCCGACGCACCCAGGAGTTGGGCTTTCGCTTCAAGTACCCCGAGCTCGACGCGGCCCTGAACGACCTGACTGCCCCGTTCCGGGCGCCCGCAGCCTGACACTTCACGGCCCGCGGCCTGACACTTCACGGCCGCCTGTCCTGATGGTGCTCGCACGCCTGCGCCGCGTGGTATAAGCGGCCTCGCATGACGGGCCCGCAGATCCAGCCGGTGACGCACCTGGGCATCGATCCTGGCCTGTGCGGCGAGGTCGTCGCGCTGGCGCCCGGGCGCGCGCAGACCCGGCTGACCACGCTGGCGAGCATGAAGGTCGACGACAGCGGCCTGGTCCACGGCGGCTTCGTGTTCGGCCTCGCCGATCTTGCGGCGATGCTCGCGGTCAACGACCCCAATGTCGTGCTCGGCTCCGCCAGCACGCGCTTCCTCAGGCCCGTGCGCATCGGTGACGTGCTGACGGCACGCGCCACGTGCACGGCGGAGTCGGGCCGCAAGCGCGTCGTCGCGGTCGAGGTCCTGCGCGGCGACGAGCCGGTGATGACCGGCGAGCTGACCTGCTTTGTGCTCGATCGACATGTCCTCGCGGACATGTCCGTTTCACCCGAGAGACCCTGAGAAGCATTGGAGGCCCGAATGGACGGCGGCGCGCTGATCGCAGAGGTGTTGCGCAATCAAGGTGTGCGGTTCCTGTTCACGCTGTGTGGCGGTCACATCTCCCCGATCCTGGTCGGGGCCAAGAACGCCGGGATCCGGGTGATCGACGTCCGGCACGAGGTCAACGCCGTGTTCGCGGCCGACGCGGTCGCGCGTCTGACCGGCATCCCCGGGGTCGCGGCCGTGACCGCGGGCCCGGGCCTCACCAACACGATCACCGCCGTCAAGAACGCCCAGCTCGCGCAGTCGCCGGTGATCATCCTCGGCGGCGCGACGGCGACGGTACTAAAGGGCCGTGGTGCGCTGCAGGACATCGACCAGCTCGCGCTGATGCGGCCGCACGTCAAGTGGGCCGCGACCGTGGCGAAGCTCCGCGACCTGGTGCCCACGCTCGAGCGCGCGTTCGTCGAGGCGGTCTCCGGGGTGCCCGGCCCGGTGTTCGTCGAGTGCCCGGTCGACCTGCTGTACGCGCCGGAGATCGTCAAGAGCTGGTACGCCGCCAAGACCAGGCCCGGCAAGGCGCCGACCTTGCAGGAACGGGCCCTCTCGGCCTACCTCGACGTGCACACCTGGCGCATGTTCGCCGGGTCCACGCGCGTCAAGGCGGCGCCGGCCCGCGTGGTCGCCCCGCCGCTGCCGCTGCCCGCCGACGTCAAGACCGCTGCGAAGGCGCTGCGGGCCGCGAAGCGCCCGGTGATCGTGATCGGCAGTCAGGCGATGGCGCTGCCCGGCGAGGCGCGGGCGATCGCCGGCGCGATCGAGTCGCTCGGCGTGCCGACCTACCTCTCGGGCATGGCCCGCGGCCTGCTCGGCGCCGGGCATCGCCTGCAGATGCGACACGCCCGCAAGGCCGCGCTCAAGCAGGCCGACCTGGTCGTGCTCGCCGGCGTGCCCTGCGACTTTCGCCTCGACTATGGCCAGCATATCGGCCGCAAGGCGGTCTACATCGCCGCCAATCGCAGCGAGGAGGAGATGGACCGCAACCGCCGGCCCGACATCGCCTGCCCGGGGGACGCAGGAAGATTCCTGCAGGCGCTCGGCAAGGCCGTGCGCGCGCTCGAGGTCGTCGACCGTACGCAGTGGGTCGCCACCCTGCGTGCGTCGGACGACCGGCGCGACGCCGAGATCGTCGGTCAGGCGAACGCGCCCGCGGAGGCGAGCGCGACCGTCAGCCCGCTCGACGTGTTTCATCGCCTCGAGAAGTCGCTGCCGCACGACAGCGTGCTCGTCGCCGACGGTGGTGACTTCGTGGCCACGGGCTCGTACATTCTGCGCCCGCGCGGCCCGCTGTCGTGGCTCGATCCGGGGGTGTTTGGCACGCTCGGCGTCGGTGCAGGCTTCGCGCTCGGGGCCAAGCTCGTGCGTCCGGACGCGGAGGTGTGGATCGTGTACGGCGACGGTTCGGTCGGCTACAGCCTCGCCGAGTTCGATACCTTCGTGCGCCACAAGATCCCCGTCATCGCGCTGGTTGGCAACGATGCATCGTGGGCCCAGATCGCGCGCGAGCAGGTCGAGATCCTCGGCGACCCGATCGGCACCGAGCTGCGTCGCACCGACTATCACACGGCCGCGGCGGGCTTCGGCGGCGTCGGCATCGAGCTGCGCGAGCCGGGGCGCATCGAGGCCGTGCTGGCCGAGGCGCGGGCGGCCGCGAAGGCGGGCAACCCGGTGCTGATCAACGCCCATCTGCGGCGCACCGACTTCCGCAAGGGGTCGATCTCGATGTGACGGCCAGTGACGGCCAGTGACGGCCAGTGAGGGCCAGTGAGGGCCAGTGAGGGCCGGTCTCAGGGCCCGGACAGCGCGATCGTCAGCGGCGCTTCGCCGGCAAAGGTGCCGGCGATCAGGTCGTCGCGGCCATCGCGGTTGAGGTCGATCAGCGCCACCTCGATCACCGGCGCCGTGAACGACACCTCGACCCCGTCATCGAAGCTGCCGTCGCCGATCCCACGCCGGATCTGGACTCGCTCCTCGCGGATCACCACGAGGTCGAGCCAGCCGTCGTCGTCCATCTGGCCGAGCGAGACGCTCTGCCACAGGTCCTCGAGCTGCGTGCGGACGCCGTTCGGGTCGCCGCCGTCGAGGACCACCGCCAGCTCGCCCCGTGCCCGGTCGGCGGTCATCAGGTCGAGGCGGTCGTCGTTGTCGAGGTCACGCAGGGCCAGGCCCGCGGGGCGCAGGGCGAGCGTCAGCGGCTCGGGCGGCGCGAAGGTCCCGAGCCCCTGATAGTGCGTGCGCGCGAGCCCTCCGGGCCGCTCGGCCTCGGCGAACACGATCTCGAAGCGGCCGTCGCGTTGTACCCTGCCGGTCGCCATCGCGTCGGGGGCGAAGTCGGCGAGGGCCGGGAGCGGCTGCGGCGTCAGGTAGGCCGGCGCGAAGGTTCCGTCCGCGAGCGCCTGCGCGAAGCTCAGGGCCGGCACACCGGCTCCGTCGAGCCCGAGCACGAGGATGTCGCGCAGGCCGTCCCCGTCGACATCGGCGATCGCGCCCTGCCGCACCACCACGCCGACCGGGATCTCGACCGGCGCCGCGAACCCGTCGTCGGACGCGCGGTACACCAGGAGTCCGTTCGTACATGTCGGAAAGACCAGGTCGTGGCGGCCGTCGCCGTCGAGGTCGCCGGCGATCGGGTAGGCGCTACACCCGGACACCGCCACCTTGCGCGCCTTCGCCAACCCGGCCTCGCCGTCCCCGAGCAGCAGTCGCCCGGTCACGCCGGTCTCGTCGGTCCCGATCACCAGCAGGTCGCCGAACTCGTCGCCGTCGTAGAACCCGCCGCGCAGCGCCAGCGGCATGTCGAGCGAGAGGTCGACCTCGACCCGCTTGTCCAGGAAGCACAGCTCCCCGGGATCGCGGGCATCGTCGCCGCACTCGGGCTCCTCGCAGCAGCACGACAGCGGCCACGCCGACGCGGCGAGCAGCACGACGAGCGTCCGCGACCACGACATCGATCGCAGCATAGCGAGACTGCGCCCGCCTGGCTACACCCACCGGCCCTGTCCGTCGGCTTGCCATACGAACAGCGCTTCGCCGGGCCCTCGCCAGCTCTCATCGGCCCGATCCACCGAACGAGAGAGCCGCCGACCCCTGGGGTCGACGGCTCCGTATCGCGACAGCGTGTTTACTTGCGGTCGGCGATCGGCGTGTAGTCGCGGATCTCGATGCCGGTGTAGATCTGGCGCGGGCGGGCGATCTTCTGCTCGCTGTCGCCGAGCATCTCCTGCCACTGGGCCAGCCAGCCCGAGGCGCGAGGGATGGCGAACAGCACGGGGAACATCTCGACCGGGAAGCCCATCGCCTGGTAGATGAGGCCCGAGTAGAAGTCGACGTTCGGGTACAGCTTGCGCTTGATAAAATACTCGTCGTTGAGGGCGATCGTCTCGAGCTCGATGGCGATCTCGAGCAGCGGGTTCTTGCCAGTGACCGCGAAGACCTCGTGCGCGAGCTTCTTGATCACCTTGGCGCGCGGGTCGTAGTTCTTGTAGACGCGGTGGCCAAAGCCCATCAGGCGGCCCTTGCCGTCCTTGACGCTCTTGATGAAGTCGGGGACGGCCTTGACGTCCGCGATCTGGTGGAGCATGCGCAGGACGGCCTCGTTGGCGCCGCCGTGCAGCGGGCCGTAGAGGGCCGCGGCGGCGGCCGAAAGGCTGCAGTACGGGTCGGTCTCGGCCGATCCGACGGCCCGCGCGGCGCTCGTCGAGGCGTTCTGCTCGTGGTCGGCGTGAAGGATGAACAGCACGTCGAGGGCCCGCTCGAGCACGGGATGCGGCTTGAAGCGCGGCTCGGCCATGCGAAACAGCATGTTGAGGAAGTTGCCGCAGTACGACAGCTCGTTGTCGGGATACACGTACGGGCGGCCGACGCTGTGGCGATGGGCCCAGGCGGCGATCGTCGGCATCTTGGCGATGATCTTGATGATGTGCTCGGCCCGGACCTTCGGCTCACGGACGTTCTTGGACTCCGGATAGAAGGTGCTCAGGGTGCCGAGCATCGACACCAGCTTGCCCATCGCGTGGGCGTCCGGGCGAAAGCCCTTCATGCCCTCGCGCAGGAACTCGTGCACGTAGGTGTGCTTGGTGATCGTGTCGGACCAGGTGGCGAGCTGGGTCGTGTTGGGCAGCTCGCCGTTGAGGAGCAGGTAGGCGACCTCGAGGTAGGTCGAGCTCTCCGCGAGCTGCTCGATCGGGTAGCCGCGGTAGCGCAGGATGCCCGCGTCGCCGTCGATGAAGGTGATGGCCGAGCGGCATGACGCGGTGTTCATGAACGCCGGGTCGTAGGTCATCAGGCCGAAGTCCTCGGCGCCGGTCTTGATCTGGCGCAGCGCGTCGGCGCGGATGGTCCCGTCCTGGATGGGGACTTCGTAGGTCTTGCCGGTTCGGTTGTCGGTGATCGTCAGCGTGTCGGCCATGAGAGGCTCCTGGGCTTCGCGAGCAGTTTGTCAGCGAGGGAGTCAGGGCGAGGAGAGCGTCGGTACAAAGACCTGCCAGTGATCTACAGGGCGCTCGTCCGCGGTCCAGCCGCCGACCAGGAAGGTAGCACCGGTGGACAGTAAAACGGAATGGCCACCGTGCACGCGCGTGCTCGGGGCGGGCGAGGTCTGGACCGTCATCGTCGCGCGGTCGATGCGATGCCATAGGGCCCCGGACTGCGCGTAGATGGCGACGTCGTCCGCGAACACGCGCGGATCGGCGGCTGGTTCGGGCAGGAAGGCCGGCAGAGGATCGATCGTCGGCGTCTGGTCTGCGGTGGCGGGTGGGAAATTGAGCACGATCGCGTCCGCGGTCGGGGCTGCGCCGCGTGTGCCGCCGAGGCACAGCACGCGCACGTAATCGGCCTTTTGTGCCGCGTCGCCGAGGTCGACCTGCGTGCATGCGAGGCCGGTCCACGCCTCGGCGCCGCCGAACGCAGTGGCCACGTCGCCGCGGATGATCGTTGTGAGCGGGGTGGTCGGGTCGTCGCTGCCGACCAGGATCACGCCCTCACCGACGTCGCCGTCGCTGCGGGTCAGATACATGGCGGTGGCGCCGCGACGCGGTGCGTCGAGCGTGACGGCCAGCGGCGTGATCACCTGGGCGCCGTCACTGTCGGGGACGAGGTCGATCTCGACGACGCTGCGCAGCTCGCCACCGCCGAGCACGAGGAGACGCTCGCGACTGGCGTCTTGCAGGTGGGCGGCGCCGGGGCGCGGGCCCCCCGGATCGCCGACGAGGGTCGCGGTGGACCAGCGGTCGTCGCCGGGGAAGTACTGAAACGCCCGCAGGCCCTGCGCCCAGGCCACGCGCCACACGTTGCCGGCCGCGTCGGGAACGAGGGCGCCGTCGTCGGGATCCGGCAGGCCGCCG
>JAYUXQ010001303.1:0-6463 GCA_043752905.1 Nannocystis sp.
GCCTTGCGCAGAGCCTCGGCGGCCTCGACCACCCGCTCGGGGACGGCCTGCAGCGCGACCGCGAGCTGGTTGTAGTCGGCCCCGGTCGGCTTCGGGGTGCGGACGAGCATGCGCTCGTAGGCGGTGATGGCCTCGGTAAACATGCCCCTGTGACCGAGCGCGTCGCCGAGGCGGCGGTAGTGGTCGGAGGTCAACGCGGGGTCGTCCCCGGCGATCGCCTGTTTCAAGTAGTACTCGGCCTCGTACTTGTGGCGCGGCATCTTGGCCAGCACGGCCGCCAGCTCGCCCTCGCATCGCACGCTCTGGGGGACCTTGTTGGCGCAGGCCCGCAGCGCCAGCGAGGCCTCGAGCCCGTCGTCGACCTTGCGTGCGGCCTCGGCCCGCGCGAGCGCCGACGCGAGCTCGTCGGGCGAGATCTGTGGTTCGCTGCGCGGCGGCGGCGGCTCCTTGTTGGGATTGATGAAGGGCGAGGGGATGTCCTTGCGGACCGGCACGGGCTGCTGAATGAGGTGCTTCGTCTCGGTCAGCTTGGAGGCGCTCGGCGCCTCGGGACCGGAGCAGGCCAGGACGAAGACCAGCGAGCTGGTCGCCGCGAACGCGGTGGGCGCGAGAAACCAGCCGGCGGCGGGTGCAAGACGGAGCATGGTCCAGATTATACTCCCGTCCGTGAGCGCATCCGCCATCCACGACCTGTCCGGTCCACCCCGTCCGTTGACGGCGGTGTACCCGGGCTCCTTCGACCCGATCACACGCGGTCACGTGGAGATCGTCGAGCGAGCGCTGCGGATCTTCGATCGCGTGGTGGTCGCGGTCGGCCGGCACCCGACCAAGCCGGGTTTTTTCCCGGTGGAGGCCCGCTGCGAGCTGATCTCGGCGAGCATCGCCCACCTGCCCCGGGCCAGCGCGGAGCACTTCGAGGGCCTGGTGATCGACTTTTGCCGGACCCGCGGTGCGTCGGCGATCTTGCGAGGACTGCGGGCCCACGGGGACTTCGAGCCGGAGTTTCAGATGGCCCTCGCCAACCGCGACCTCGCGCCGGAGATCGATACGGTCTTCATGATCCCGCAGCCGGCCCAGCAGTTCGTGTCGAGCTCACTCATCCGTGAGATCGCCCACCACGGTGGTGACTTCGAGCGCTACGTGCCGGCCGCGGTCGCGGAGGCGATGCACCTCCGGCTCGGCAGGGGCAAGGCGTGAGCGACGAGCGCGATGGGAAGGGTGGACCGCTGGCCCGCGCCGGCGAGCCGTGGCGAGGCGACGAGCACAAGTTGCAGGTGCTCGCGGCGCAGGAGGCCGGGCTCGCGCCGACGCAGGTGGCCGTCGATCTCTATACCGAGGGCTTCAAGGCCGGCTTGCAGGAGCGTGACCCGGCGGACGGGGCCATCGTGCTTCGTGGTCGCACGGTGCTCAAGGCCGACGAGCTCGAGCGGCGCGTGCGACCGATGCTGCGCTTCCTTCGTGTCGGCCCGGACATGGCGCGCGTGCGGGTGTTCGACGGTCAGTTCGAGCTGAGGATCGCGGCGCAGGCGGCCGAGGCCGGGGCGGCGGTGCAGGGGGCGGCGCGCACGGTGCTGCTGATGTGGATGGCCGGGGCGCTGCTCGGCTGGTGGATGTTGTCGGTGTCGCGGGTGGCGACGTTCCTGATCTGGGGTCTGACGCTGTTGACCGGCGCGTGGAGCCTGCGGCGCGGGCTGGTCAGCGGGCGGACGATGCTGGCGGCGCGCCTCGCGGTCGGCCTCGGGATGCTCGCGCACGAGGAGCAGCTGATCTTGCCGGCGGCGGATGGCTCCAGCCGCGGGACCGGCGGGAGTGGCACGGCGTGACTTCACCCGACCCCGGGCTGTGTCGCGGGTGCCGGCACGCGCACGTGGTCGTCAGCGGCCGCGGGTCGAGCTTTTGGCGGTGCATGGTGCACGACATGGAGCCGACCTGGCCGAAGTATCCGCCGCTGCCGGTGCTGCGCTGCGCTCGCTTTGCGGCGAAAGCGGGGGGCGGGGGCGACGGAGGACTTACGCCGCCGGCAAACCGGATGTAGATTTCCGATGATGTCGAGAACGTCGAGAACGTCGAGAACGTCCCGCCTCATCCTCCCCGGGTCCGCGCTGGTGCTGACCGTTCTCGTGACGATCGGCACGGCGCGGGCGGGCAACGGCACGCACCCACGCACGCCGGTGAAGTGGGAGCCGGTGCCGGCGTGCATGACGATCGTCGACCGCTCTGTCGATGCGACGTTGACCTTCAACTACACGATCCCCTACGAGGACCTGCGGCCCGAGAACGCGATCGACGAGGTCGACAACAGTCGGCGCCACCAGTTCATCGGCTTTTGTCAGTGGCACAGCCCGCAGGAGCCGCTGGCCGTGTGGCTGTCGGCGGCGGACGTCGAGACCGCGACGGCGGCGGGGCTCGTCGACGCGGGCAGCGTCGCGGCGGAGGACATCCTCGAGGAGAACCCGGCGTGGCAGCAATGCTTCACCCGGGTCACGGGGGACGACGAGCGGCGCCTGATCACGTTTGCGGAGGCGAGCAAGCCGGTGGTGTGGGACACCGCGGGGCTGCCGGCCGGTCCCCACGTGATCTCGGGGTACACGTGGGAGCCGCCGTTCAACACGTGGAGCGTGCGCCCGGGCGTGGTCAAGGTGATCGACGATCCCGATCCGGCCAAGACCGGGCCCGCCCTGGCGATCATGAACCGCAACGAGATCCTGTGGCTCAACGATTCGCTGACGATCACCGGCTGCATCGACGCGCTCGACGGCTCGACGATCACAGGCTACTGGGCGCTGACCGACGACGACACCCAGGACGTGCTCGAGTGGATGACCTTCGGTGAGGACACACCGGTCAGCGGCGACAGCTTCGAGCTGATGTTCACGCCGCCGGCGCCGGCGATCGGCGAGTCGGTCGTGATCAAGATCGAGATCGTCGATCCGATGGACCGCAGCTATACCGCGCATGTGCTCGACCTCGTCGATGTCCTCGACGTCCCCGCGCCCGGCGGCGGCGAGACCGGCGAGTGCTCCGACGGCGGAAACTTCATCAGCATGCCGGGCTGCGGCAGCTCCGGGGACGCCAGCAGCGGCGGGGACGGCAGCGGCGGCCCGGGCGTCACGAGCATGGCCGGCGCGACGGACCCGACCGCCCCGACCGGGACCACCGGCGACGGCGGCAGCGAGGAGACCGGGACCACGCCGGAGACGGGCGACGGCGGCTGCGGCGGTTGTACGCTCGGCGTGGGCGGTGCGCCCGCGGCGTTGCTGGCCCCGTGGCTGCTGTGGGCGACGCGACGTCGACGCCGATGAGATGATCGGAGGAGGAGAGGAGGAGAGGAGGAGAGGAGGATGGCCTGACGGCGCAGGTGCGAGGATCCGCACTGCTGGGGCCGGACCCCGGTTTCGCGGTACGGGAGTACACTCCCGTGCCCCGCACGCCGGGGCCAACGTCGCATGTCCGCAGGCCGCCAAGAATCCATCCCGGAGCTCATCTGTGAGCTGTGCCGACAGTTCTATGACCTCGGCTGGGTCAGCGGCACGGGTGGTGGCATCAGCATCCGCGGCGCGGAGGGCATCTTCATCGCGCCCTCCGGCGTGCAAAAGGAGCGCATGCGGCCCGAGGACATCTACCTCCTGGATGCAAAGGACCTCGAGGAGGCCAGGGTGGTGCACGGGCCGGCCGATGCCTCGCTGAAGATCAGCGAGTGTCGCCCGCTGTTCTACAACGCCTATCGCCTGCGCGGCGCCGGGGCGGTGCTGCACAGCCACTCGATATGGTCGGTGCTGGCCTCGCGCATGTTCAGCAACGAGTTCGTGTGTCAGGGCCTGGAGATGCAAAAGGGCCTGCGCGGCGTCGGTTGCTTCGACACGCTGCGCGTCCCCATCATCGCCAACACGGCGCGGGAGGCCGAGCTGACGGTGAGCATGGCCGCGGCGATCGAGGGCTATCCGCAGGTCGACGCGGTGCTGGTCGCGGGGCACGGCGTGTACGTGTGGGGCGAGACCTGGGCGCAGGCCAAGACCCAGGCCGAGTGCTACGATTTCCTGTTTCGCGCGGTGGTCGAGGCGCATCGCCTCGGCATTCGCCTGACGACCACTTCTTCAGCCCCCAATTCAAACGCTGTCTGAGGCCACCATGCACCTGTCCTGGCTTGAATCCGACGCGAGCACCCCGAGCGCTCTGCCGATCTCCATCGCGGACCTGAGCGCCGCGGGCGTGCTGTACGAGCGGCTGTCGCTCGCGGATTATCAGGGGTCGCTCGAGCGGCTCAAGGCGAAGCGCGGGTACGTGACGCAGGACATCGTCGAGCTGCACCCGGAGCTGCCGAATCTCCAGGCGGTGTGCGACAAGTTCAAGGACGAGCACCTGCACCGCGACGACGAGGTCCGCTTCGTGCTCGCGGGCGAGGGCATCTTCGACATCCGCGCGACGGACGGCCGATGGATGCGCGTGCAGGTCGAGCCGGGCGACCTGATCGTCGTGCCGGCGGACCTGTATCACCGATTCTACCTGACCGAGCGGCAGCAGATCCGCTGCGTGCGTCTATTTAAGGACGCCGCCGGCTGGGTCCCCGAGTACCGGGTCGCCTGATTTCACTTTTTGATCAGTCGTGATCATCACCAACGAGAGGTAGTTTTACAGATGTCCGCAAGCACCGTGACGAAGATCCACCCCAAGCAGACCCAAGACTTCAAGGTCGCCGACCTGTCCCTGGCCGAGTGGGGCCGCAAAGAGATCGAGCTGGCCGAGAAAGAGATGCCGGGCCTGATGTCGCTGCGCTCCAAGTATGGCGCCGAGAAGCCGCTCAAGGGCGCCAAGGTCGCCGGCTGCCTGCACATGACGATCCAGACGGCGGTGCTCATCGAGACCCTGACCGCGCTGGGCGCCGAGGTGCGCTGGTCGTCGTGCAACATCTTCTCGACGCAGGACCACGCCGCCGCCGCGATCGCAGCCACCGGCGTGCCGGTGTTCGCGTGGAAGGGCGAGAGCGAGGAGGAGTACTGGTGGTGCGTCGAGCAGACCGTGCGCTGGCCCGACGGTAGCGCGCCGAACCTGATCCTCGACGACGGCGGCGACCTGACGCTCGTGCTGCATCGCCCGGAGCACGCCAAGATGCTCGAGGGCTGCCACGGCGTCAGCGAGGAGACGACCACCGGCGTGCATCGCCTGTATCAGATGGCGGAGCGCAGCGAGCTCAAGATCGCGGCGATCAACGTCAACGACTCGGTGACGAAGAGCAAGTTCGACAACCTCTACGGCTGCAAGGAGAGCCTCGCGGACGGCATCAAGCGCGCGACGGACATCATGATGGCCGGCAAGGTCGTCGTCGTGGCCGGCTTCGGCGACGTCGGCAAGGGCAGCGCCGAGTCGATGCGCGGCTTCGGTGCGCGTGTGCTGGTCACCGAGATCGACCCCATCTGCGCGCTCCAGGCCGCGATGGAGGGCTTCCAGGTGGTGACGATGGACGACGCGTGCAAGCTCGGCGACATCTTCGTGACGGCGACCGGCTGCTGCGACGTGATCACGCTCGACCACATGCGCCAGATGAAGGACGAGGCGATCGTCTGCAACATCGGCCACTTCGACAGCGAGATCGAGGTCGCCGGCCTGGTGGCCGACAAGTCGATCAAGAAGATCAACATCAAGCCGCAGGTCGACCGATTCGTGTTCCCCGACGGCCACGCGATCATCCTGCTCGCCGAGGGTCGCCTCGTGAACCTCGGCTGCGGCACCGGCCATCCCAGCTTCGTGATGTCCAACAGCTTCACGAACCAGGTGCTCGCCCAGCTCTCGCTGTACACCGAGAAGGGCCGCTACGAGCGTGGCAAGGTCTACGTGCTGCCCAAGCACCTCGACGAGGAGGTCGCCCGCCTCCACCTCGACAAGCTCGGCGTGCGCCTGACGACCCTGAGCAGCAAGCAGGCCGAGTACCTCGGCCTCGCGAAAGAGGGCCCGTACAAGCCCGAGCACTACCGTTACTGACGTCCCTGACGTCCTGCGACGGCCACGACGTCGAGAGGACTGACCCAGACCCGGCCCCGCCGGGTCCTGCGAGAGGCGGCCCAGGTGCCGCCTCTCGCATTTTCGCGCGAGTAGGGAAAGCCCGGACGATCGAGGCGATATGCTCTCCAGGGTACGGCGAATGCCGATCTGTGCCGGTATTCTCGATAAATATGCACTGCGGTATTGACGTGGCATTTGCTTTTGTGCACATTTGCCGCATGTCAAGATTCGAGACTACGTTTCGTACTGCGATCGCCAATGCCGAGAGAGACGTGCTGGTCGACCAGATCCGCGCAAATCCTCAGATGAGCCTGAGCGAGCTCGGCAAGCTCGCCACCGGTGAGCTAGGCAATCTCCTCAAGCAGATCACGGTCGCCGACCTGCTCGGCGCGGTGAGTGCCGGTGGCGGCACCCGTCGCAACATCGGCACCGGTGGCAACATCGGCACCGGTGGCAACATCGGCAC
>JAYUXQ010001304.1:0-2587 GCA_043752905.1 Nannocystis sp.
GGCGCGTGGTATGGCGGCCGGCCCCGCCATGCACGACTCCGCAGCGCCGAGCGAGCCCGCCCCGTCCCTCCCGCCTCGCGCGCCCGGCCGATCCGGCCCACTGGGCCCCCTCGATCATGTCGACTTCGCCGCGTTCCTGGCCGACATCCAGGCGCTGCGCCGCGAGCTCGACGACAGCCTCGAGGAGGCCGACTTCAAGCATCTGCAACGAATGGAGCGCTGGGGTCGGGCCGCGACCACGGTCGGCCTGCTGACCTGCTGGATCGCCCCCAACCCGCTGAGCGCCGCGGCGCTCGGCCTGGGCCGCTCGACGCGATGGCTGCTGATGCATCATGTCGGTCACCGCGGCTACGACAAGGTGCCCGGCGTGCCGCCCCGCTACACCAGCAAGGTGTTCGCCCGCGGCTCCCGGCGCTGGCTCGACTGGCTCGACTGGATCGTGCCCGAGGCCTGGATCTACGAGCACAACGTCCTGCATCACTCGCACACTGGTGAGGACCGCGACCCCGATCTCGTCGAGCGCAACACCGAGTCCTTGCGCGCCAAGAAGTTACCCAGGCTCGCCCGCTACGCGATCGTCGCCGGCCTCGCCGCGACCTGGCGCGCCACCTACTACGCCCCGGAGACGATGCGCCAGTGGCTCACGCGCCGCGACGGCGCCGCGAACACCACCGACGAGGCCACGATCCGCCGGCGCCTGATCGCCGACAGCTACCTGCCCTACGCGCTCGCCAACTTCGTCCTGTTGCCCGCCGCGTTCGCGCCGCTGGGGCCGTGGGCCGCCACCAGCGCGCTCATCAACTCCGTGTTCGCCGACGTGCTCACCAACCTCCACACCTTCCTGGTCGTCGGCCCCAACCACACCGGCGACGACCTGTATCGCTTCGCCAGCAAGCCCGGCTCGCGCGGCGAACACTTCGCCCGCCAGGTCATCGGCTCCGCCAATTACGCCTGCGGCACCGATCTCGTCGACTTCGCCCACCTCTGGCTCAACTATCAGATCGAGCACCACCTGTTCCCCGACATGCCGATGCTCAAATATCAGCAGATGCAGCCCCGCGTGAAGGCGCTGTGTGAGAAGCACGGCATTACCTATACACAGGACAGCGTGTTTCGCCGGTTCCGCAAGCTGGTCGACGTCATCGTCGGTGACGCGCAGATGGCCCGCGCCTGACATCTCCCGCGACATGGCGCCGATCCCGATCGGCGCGCTCGTATTTCGACCCACCTCGAACATCGCCGAGTCACCACGCGCGATCCCGCGACGCGCTCGTGACACGGTCCGCCTTGGCACAATCCCCGCCCTGACCGACAATCCCGGCGCATGCCGAAATTCTTCGATGGCGACGGCAAGGCCGCGCTGACGCGGGCGGTCACCGCCTTCGAGGCTGGCACCGCCGCCGAGCTCGTCATCTCCGTCCGCCCGCGCTCGGACACCTACCCCCGCGCCGGCATCCTCGTCGGCACCCTCGGCGCCCTGCTCACCACCGCGTTCCTGCTGTATAGCGGGCCGGAGTTCGACCTGTGGTGGTTCCTGCTCTGGCCCGCCGCGGTCGGCCTGGTGCTCGGACACGCGGCCAACGTCCGCGCGCTGCAATGGTTGCTCACCAGCGCGACGGCCCGCGAGAAGCGCGTGCTGGAGGCCGCCCGCGCCGTGTTCGTCGAGCGGGGGATCGCCGACACCCGCGGCCGCACCGGCGTACTGCTCTACGTCAGCGTCGCCGAGCGCATCGCCGTCGTCATCTCCGACCGCGGCGTACGCCAGGCCGTGCCCGCCAGCGAATGGGACCCGGCCGTCGCCGCGATCACCGGCGCCGTCGCCCGCGGCGCGACCGCCCTCGTGCTCGTCGCGCCGATCACCGCCCTCGCCGCGGTCGCCCGCGAATACCTGCCGCGCGCCGCGGACGACATCAACGAGCTCGCGGACGCGGTGCACACATGAGACCTGTCCCAAAGACCATGTCCACCCGCGCCCTCGCTGCCACCGTCGCGCTCGGCCTCGGCGTGGCCCTCGAGCTGCTCGCGTCCCCGCCCGCCGCCGCAGCGCGCCCCGGCGGCGGACAGAGCTACTCCGGCGGCAGCCACTCCTCCGGCAGCAGCCACTCACATTCATCCGGCTCGAGCTCGTACGGCACGTCCGGCTCGCACTCCCCGGAGGACGAGGGCACCGCGCTGTTCCTCGGCATGCTCGTGCTCCTTGTCATCTATGGCGTCTCGCGGGCCATCAAGATGAGCGAGCAGGACCAGCGCTTCGACAGCGCGCCGGTCACCTGGACCCCGCCGCGAAGGACCCTCGACGAGATCCGCGCGCGCGACCCGGACTTCTCGGCCGTCCTCTTCGAGGACTTCGTGTACGCGCTGTACGCCCGGGCCCAGGCCGCGCGGGGCGACCCGAAGGCGATGGAAGGCCTCGCCCCCTACATCGCCAGCGACACGCGCAGCGCCCTGCTCGCGCGCGCCCCCGCCGGCGTGAAGATCCACGGCGTCGTCATCGGCAAGATGGAGGTCCTCGATGTCACGATCGACACCATGGTGCGCGTCGTCATCGTGTTCGCGGCCAACTACACCGCCGAGCTTCCGGACGGGC
>JAYUXQ010001305.1:0-2586 GCA_043752905.1 Nannocystis sp.
CACCGTTCCCGCGGCGGCCTTCCCGTATAGCTTCGACGTGACGTCGCAGTCCATGTGCGACGGCCCGCAGACGTTCACGGTCACCGTCCGTGACGCGGAAGGGCTCACCGCCACCTCGCCGCCGGCCGACCTGTTTTGTCAGCTCCCGGCGCCGGGCAGTCAGGTCTATACGCGCACACTCGAGGGTCTCGCGTCTGCGAACGGAACCGCGATCACGCGGCTACCGGACGGAGGGATCCTCGTCGCGGGCGCGCTTGACGGGCGGATGATGCTGTGGCGGCTCGACATGGCAGGCGACCCTGTCGACGGCTGGCCCAAGACCATCGCCGACTGGACCCTGGTCGAAGGTCTCGACGCCAACGAATCTAGCGCGACCGCGGTGGCGGTCGACCCCGGGGGGAAGTTCATCGTCATCGCGGGATACGTCAAGAACGGCATCGCGTATCGCCGCTACGTGGCGAAGCTCAGCAACGAGGGGGTCCTACTCTGGGAGGACGACGGCCAGGTGGACGGCGAGGAGGTCATGGGGCTGGCGGTGTCCTCTGCGGGCGACATCGTGACCGCGGGGTCGCTGCGAACCAGCCCGCTCGACAAGCCACCTCTCTACGACGCGGTGACGGTGGGCTACACGGGTGGGGTCAAGGCGAAGCGATGGGCCCGCGTCTTCGAGAAGCCCGCCGCGGATCCGCAGCCAGACCTCAAAAACCTCGACAGCGAGCGGTGGCGCGGCGTCATCGCGCTAGCCGACGGCCGCTTCCTCGTGTTCGGCGAGCGGGACTACTACGACGGCTTCAACAAGCTCTTCACACGCACGACGATGATCCAGGTCAGCGGTGACAACGAGCTGGTCGGCGAGACATGGACCTCACCCGGTAGTCAGTACGCCAACGACGCCGCGCTCGCAGGGACCATCACCGATACGGGCTTCGCGTTCACTGGCTGGTGCCGGCATGAAGGGCCGAGCGACAAGCGCCAGATATGTATCCAGACGTTCGATCCTGATGGCACCCCGGGCCAGACCTACGTGGAGCCGTGGCCGACGCAAACCACCGGCCTGGGCGTGGCGCAAGACCGCATGAAGCGGCTCGTGGTCGCCGGGTATAAGTCGAACCCGGGGGAGCTCGATGCCTGGGTTTTTGCGTCCACTGGCGCCGGTTACCCGCCCGCCTGGCAGCAGCCGCCCGTCGATCAGGGCGGGTGGGACTTCGCAACTGGGGTCGTTTGCGAGGCGTGGGGCAAATGCACCTGGGTCGGCAGCATGACGATCGACGGCCATCTCGCGGTCGTTGTCAGCCAGCGCTACCCATGACGCTCGCCTACTGTGGCACGTAGGTCTTGCAGCGCTCCAAAATTGCAGCGGCGGCCGCTTTGAAGAATGGCCCGTAGTCGTCGGCGCAGATGCTCCCGATCAGGCCGTCCGTGATCTCGACGAAGGTCCGAAGCCGGTTGACGGCGGGGGTGTACTCGCCGCACAAACCATTGGGGGTATCGATGTCGGTCGTGACGACGAGGACCTGAAAAGCCGCCGCGTCTTGGTTTTTGGCCTCCATCAGCGCCTTGCGCCAGGCCCACGCGGGGCCGGAAGATATCTCGTCGTAAGTATCCGCGATGATGGTGACGACGAGCAGGGCGTCGTCCCGCAAGAATCCTTGGTTGCAGCCCGGGGGATAGCCGTGGGTGCCGAGCAAGGGCCAACTGAGTGCGGCGACCATCGCATCAGCAGGAGAAGGGACCCCGCCGCCGCTCCCGACCTTTGCGATGCACTCAAAGGCCGCCTTCGGATCGGGATCCTTGCTGGTGATGTACCGACCTTCCGCCAACGCACATCGCTGCGCGCTCGACTCCTTGCCCGCTGGAAATATGACCCCTGCGCCCATGGTCGAGTCGCACTCGTCGAGGTCCGCCCCACACTTCGGCAGCATCCCGTTCGGGTTACAGCCTGGGCCGCACAGGGCACAATTCCCCATGAACCACCCATCGTCCGTCTCAACGACCATGATGTGCGCGTCGAAACCCGCGAATTCTTCCGTGAGCGAGTCGAGGAAGGTCGGGAATAGCGCCAAGACCTGCGCCTGCACCGGCGCCATGGTGTTGAAGTTGCTGATGACGAACAGAAAATCAATCTTGCCGAGGCAGCCGGTCGGCCCGGGAGACCCGAAGTCTGGCGGCGGCTCCATGCCGGTGCCGGTACTGGACGTGTCGCCCGACGACGACGACGCCGAGCCCGCGGAGCTGGTGGAGCTGGCGGAGCTGGTGGAGCTGCCCGACCCGCCTGTGGAGGTAGAGCCGGCAGACGCGGTCTCCATATCCGGCATAGAAGCCGGCCCGGCTCCGAAGCTCGACACCGCTGGGGCCGCTTGGTTACACGCCCAAAGGCACAGGGCAAAGAGGATCGGGGTCCGGCGCACACCCCTGCTATACCCTTCGCGCTGCCTCGCTGTCAGGCTAGAGGGGCCCAGGGTGTCGCCGGCAGCGGCCGCCAGCGTGGGGACTCCGGCGCCGTTGCGCGTCAGTGTGAGCACCGCATCGAGCGGCACGAGCGACCAAGCGGGCAACACCCCTCTCCCCGGAGACGAACTCATGCCC
>JAYUXQ010001306.1:0-6437 GCA_043752905.1 Nannocystis sp.
TGACCGGCAGCGCGGCCGCGGCGGCCTGCATCCTCGGGAGGAAGAAGCAGGGGTAGTCGTCGGTGACGATCTGGCAGGCGCGGGCGGCGAGCGCGGCGAGCAGGCCCTTGCCGGCGCCGCGGGCGGGCTCGACGTAAGGGTGATAGGCGACGCTGGCGGCGGCGAAGCGGGCCGCGTTGTCACGCATGCCGGCGAGCACGAAGGCGTGCAGGCGGTCGCTGGCCCATGGATAATCGCAGCGCAGGGCCTCGAGCACGAGCAGGGGCTTGCCGAGCGCGCGGGCCTGGGCGATCGCGTGGTCGAGCGCGTAGCTCCACGTGGTCCGCCGCGCGGCGGTCATCCAGTAGCACACGAAGTCGCCGTCCGGGCGCACGGGGACGGTGTTGGCGGGGGTGATGCGGATAGCGAGGAGGGTAGGGACGGGCACGCGGGGCCTTCTTCGGCGATGTCCCGGAGGACAGGTGCTTCGGGACAGGTTTAAAAAGACAGATCAGGGAATGCGCGCGAGTCGAGCGGGCGGGGCGAAGTCGGCGGGCGTGCCTGCGAGGCCCACGGCGACGACGCCGTCCCAGTAGCGCCGGCCGGCGCGGGCGGCGAGGCGGTCGAGGGCGGGGACGCTGGCGCGGGCGCGGTCGAGGCCGGAGAGGGCGCGGTAGAGGATCGGTGTGGCGAGGGCGGGGCGCTCGTCGGGGACGGCGAGCAGGTCGGCCATTGGCTTGCCGAGCAGGTGGCGACACAGCTGCGTGGTGATGCGCACGCGGGTGGCGGCCTGGCGGTGTTCGGCGGGGGTGGTGGCGGACTGGATGGGGGACCGCAGGAGGGCGGCGACGAGGGCCCGGCTGTCGTCGTCGGGGGGGCCCTGGGTCAGGTAGATGGCCTCGGCCCAGGCCCGGGCCTCGCGCTCGTCGTCCGGGAGCAGGTCGACCTCGACGCCGATCAGCCAGCCGATGACGCGCCAGAGGTGGACGAAGTCATCGGCCTCGGCGCGAGAGATCCGCAGTCCGAGCATGCGCAGGCCGTCGAGGAACACCTGCGAGAACAGGAAGATCGTGCCGAGCATGTCGTGTTGATTGATCGGCGCCGACCACAGGGCGTGGTTCCAGCGGCCGCTTTGTAGCAGCAGACGGCGGACCTGCGCGTGCATCAGGCGGACCTTGAGCGTGATCGCGAAGCCGTCGCCGCGGCTGCGCAGACCTCCAGGCTCCGACACGGCGGCGACGAAGCGGGCCGTCTCGGCGAGGCGTCGCGGGGCTCGCTCGGCGAGGCGGCCGGAGAACACCAGCGGCTTGTTGCCGGCCGCGGCCGCGTAGCCGTAGGGGAGAGATCGCAGGCCGAGCACGAGGCCGCCCGCGAAGCCGACGCGCATGAACAGGTGGCAGCCGCGCTCGACGCGGGCCCAGTCGACCCACGCGGGGAACTCGGCGACGCTGGCCAGCAACTCGCGCAACGCGGGTGGGAGGTCGGTGGTGGTTCCGGCGATCGCGGCGTCGACGAGGGCGTGCGCGCCGGGGACGTCGGCGAGGGCCGCGGACGCGGCGTCGGCGAGCGGGTCGAGCTGGTCGAGGGCGTCGATCAGGGGGTCGACACGGGCGCCGAACTGCGCGCGGGCCGCAGCGACGGAGTGAACGCGGGCTGGGACGGCCATCGTGCCCTTGTTGTAATGCGGAACGCGGCGCGCCGCCGCAACCGCGTGAGCGAGCGGCGATGCGTCGCACCCACGACCGGGAGTCAGGGGGTGGGGTCGGGGCGATGGCGGGGTCAGGGACGCGCTATCCTCGCGGCCATGGAGAACCCTGTCCTCGATCATTGCGTGCGCACGATCACCGGTGAGGCGGCCTCGCTGGCCGACTATCGCGGCAAGGCGCTGCTCATCGTCAACACCGCGTCGGAGTGCGGACTGACGCCGCAGTACAGCGGGCTCGAGGCGCTGCAGGCCCGTTACAGGGGTCGCGGGCTGGTGGTGCTCGGCTTTCCTTGTAACGATTTCGGTGGGCAGGAGCCCGGCGACGCCGGGCAGATCCAGAGCTTTTGTCGCGCGCAGTTCGGCGTCAGCTTTCCGATGTTCGAGAAGGTGCGGGCCAAAGGCGACAAGTCGCCGCTCTATAAAACCCTCACCGAGCAGCTGCCCGAGGGGCTCAAGGGCGAGATCCGCTGGAACTTTACCAAGTTCCTGGTCGACCGGGACGGTCACGCGGTCAAGCGCTTCGAGCCGACCGTCGACCCTGGCGCGCCCGAGGTGGCCGCGGCGATCGAGGAAGTGCTCGGCTGATTGAACCTATCCCCGAGGACAGCTGATCAGCCGTGCGCGGCCGGGTCGGCCGGGATGTGGATCGGCTCGGGGCCGGGGGCGATCGGGTCGTCCGGCTGGGCTGGCTCGTCCGGGCCGGCGGGGTGGTCGGGCTCGATGGGGCCGGCGAGTAACATGTCCTTGGGGTCCTGCAGGTCTTCGATGTTCATCAGGTCCTCGTGTTCCGGGCAGGCGCCGAGTAAAGTGCTGCGCTGCTCCTGCGTGAGTGAGACGGCCGGGAGGGAGCGGTAGAGGGCGCCCATCTCATGGAACTCGTGGCCGCTGTCGTACGGGGCGTGCGGGATGTCGTCGGTGTGCGGCGGGAAGCTGATGAACTCCTTGGCCAGCGCGACGCCGAGGCGGCCCTCGCAGTTGCATGGGTTCGCCCTGTCGACGAACTGACACAGCGGGGCGAGGTAGTTGTCGAGGCGCTTGCGGGCGCGGGTCAGGCGCACGCGGAAGGCGGACTCCTTGATGCCGAGCAGTTGGGCCGAGGCGGCGGGGCTGTAGCCGAGGAGGTCCGTGAGGATGAACGAGATGCGCACGCCGGGCGGGAGGCAGCCGAGGACGGAGGTCATGCAGGTGCGCTTGAGCTCCCACAACAGCGGGTGGACGCGACCGAAGTCACCGTCGATGCCGGGGGTGTTCAGGTCGATCGGGTGGGTGATGTCGTCGCGCAGGATGTCGTCGAGGATTTGGAACGACTTCTCGGCCTTGCGACCGAGGAACTCCTCGATGTGACGCGCGAGCAGGCCGAGCAGAGCAT
Source organism: Nannocystis sp. (assembly GCA_043752905.1). Lineage (GTDB taxonomy): Bacteria > Myxococcota_A > Polyangia > Nannocystales > Nannocystaceae > Nannocystis. The sequence goes on from JAYUXQ010001306.1 coordinate 3,054, forward strand.
CCGCCGGGCGCGGCGCCTGACACACGGTGGGGGCGTCCAGGAGGCCGGCGAGCTCCCGCAGGCGCTCGAAGGCCTCCGTCCGCGTGCCGAGCATTTGATACGCGACGGAGTAGAGTCGCGGCAGCTCGGCGGCGAAGATTTGGCGAAGGGTGGGCGGGGGACCTTGCATCTCGAGGGCCGGCGTCTGGTCTAGCACCATTTGCAACCGCGCGCTCCGGTCAGCCCAGCCTGGTCTCGAGGGCGCTCCAGAATTTCGCCTGCATCGTGGACTCACCTGTGAGGTTCTCGAGGCGATTGATCTCCTGCATTCCTGTAGGGCTGGTCACATTGATCTCGGTCAGGTAATCGCCGAGCACGTCGAGGCCGACGAAGAATTGCCCGCGACTGCGGACGAAGGGCCCGACCGCGGCGCAGATCTGGAGGTCCCTCGCGCTGAGCTCGGTGACCGCCGGCGAGCCACCCGCATGGAAGTTGTTGCGGATCTCACCCGAGGCCGGGACCCGCATGACGGCGCCGATCGGCTCGCCATCCACCATCAGGATGCGTTTATCGCCGTTTTTTGCCTCAGGAACGAAGGCCTGGGCGATCGTCCAGGTGGTGCCGTCGCGGGTCGCGATCTCGAAGAGGGTGGTGAGGTTCGGGTCGCCGTCCCGCGCGATGAGCACCTCGCGACCGCCGTAGCCGTACACCGGCTTGAGGATCATCTGGCCACCCAGCTCGTTCAAAGCGTCACGCAGGTCACCAATATTTCTCAGCAAGAAACTGCGGGGGATGAACTGGGGGAACTCGAGGATGGCGAGCTTCTCGCTGAGATCTCGCAGCCCCTGCGGGGTGTTGACGACGAGGGTCTTGTGCATCGCGCGGTCGAGGGCCCAGGTCGCGACGATGAAGTGCGAGTCCACCGGCGGGTCCTTGCGCATGAGCACGACGCGGTAACTCGCGAGCTCGCGGATCTCCGAGGGGCCGCGCACGACGACCGGCTGACCGAGCCGCGGAACGCTGATCGGCGTGGCGTAGGCGAAGGCGTCGGCGCCGCGCAACATCAGGCCGGACAGCTCGACCGCCCACGGCTGAAAGCCGCGGCGCTGAGCCTCGGCGATCATCAGGTAGGAACTGTCCTTTTGCGGGTGGATCGTCGAGAGCGGGTCGAGGACGAAGAGAACGTCGCCGTGGGCGGGCGGGGTCGTGGGCTCGGCGGTCATCGTGCCGCAGCATACCCGCAAGGGCGCCGTCGGCGGGGCGCTGTCGCGCGTGAACCGCGGCCAGCGCCGCTATGATGCAAAAAGGTGGAGCGCCGCAAAGACCGCACAGCGGGCCGCGCAGACCGGCGCCGGTCGCGTGCGCGAAATTTGGGCTTTGGGTAAGATGATGTCATACGTGTAGGTCTTGTGGGTACACCCTCTCCTTCTATCGAGGCGCTCGGCCGGCTGCTGCCGGAGGCTCGCTGGGCGCGGGTCCAAAAGGTCCAGCTCATCCGTCGGGAGATCCGCGAGACGCTGTCGCCGAGCGCGCTCGAGGTGCTGTGGCGACACGGCGAGCACGTGGTCGAGGGGGGCGGGGAGGTCGGCGGCAAGGGACCCGGGCGCCGCTTCTACGCGACGGTGATGGTGACCTTCGACCTCAAGCGCTGCGCGGCGTATTTTCGCGAGCCGGCCGACGTCGCCACGGCGGAGCGTCTGGCCGAGCTGTTGATCGGCAGCCCGCGAGTGCAGAAGAAATTGGTGGAGCTGGCTCGGCCGGAGTTGGCACGACTCGCGCAGGTGCCGGGCGACCGCCTGCGCATCGAGCTCGATCATCACGCGCGCGCGGAGGGCACGCAGGTACTCATCGACGGCGATGCCATGGTATCGCTGGAGCCCGCACGCAAGGCAGGGACCCATGAGTGAGCAACGGACCTCGCGCAGCACGCCGACCCAGATCAGTCCCTCCGGCGCGCCGACCTCCGGAGAGGAGGACGCGCCGGGCCCGGCCTACTCGATCCGCGACGTGTCCCGGCTGTTCGACCTGCCGGAGAGTCGCCTGCGCTACTGGTCGCAGACGGGGTTCATCCAGCCGAGCATCCGCGTCAAGGGTCGCACCTGGTACAGCTTTCGCGACCTGATCGGCATCAAGGTGGCGCGCGAGCTGCTCGGCGCCGGGCTGTCGTTGCAACGCGTACGCCGCTCCCTCGACGCCTTGCGCGTCAAGCTGCCGGAGGTCGACTCGCCGCTGTCGAGCCTGCGGGTCCGCTGCGAGCACGACCGCGTGATCGTCGAGGGCAGCGACCGCAGCTATGAGGCAGCGACCGGCCAGGGCCTGCTCGACTTCAGCGTCCAGACCTTGCAGCAGCAAGCATCGCAGGTGCTGGCGCTCCCCCGGGTCCACGACGACGGCGACGCCGAGGACCGCAGCGCCTACGAGTGGTTCACGGTCGCCTGCGAGCGCGAGCGCAGCTGGGACGGCCAGGACCCCGATGACGCGGCGTTCCTCGACGCCCGCCAGGCCTACGACCGCGCCCTCGACCTCGACCCCGAGTTCGCGGCGGCGTACACGAATTTGGGTGCGCTGCTCGCCGCGGTCGGCGACCTCGACGGCGCGCGCGACCACTTCGACCAGGCGCTGCGCTGCGACCCGGACCAGCCAGAGGCGCAGAGCAACCTCGCCGCGCTGGCGCTGCGCATGGGCGACCACGACACGGCGATCGCGGGGTACCGGATCCTGCTGCGTGCGGCGCCGGACCACCTGGAGGCGCACTACGGGCTCGCGCGGGCGTTGCTGGCGGTCGGCGGGAAGGGCCAGGCGCTGGCGCACCTCGAGCGCTTTTGTACCGGCGTCGATGGGCTGGCACCTGCCCAAAAGGACAGCTCGCTCAAGGAGCGCCGGCAGCAAGTCACGAAGGTGATCCAGGCGCTGCGGCGCGAGCTCGGGACCGGCTAAAGAGCACGGCTTTAGCTACGACCCGTTGTTCTCCGAGGCCGTCGATAAAGTCGTCAAACTTTGCAACGACTTCGTGCCGCCGGGGTGACGCCCGATATCAGGGTGGTAGACCCGCAGAAAAGCGGTTCGTGAGCGGAACCCGCCGCCCGCGCAGAAGCCCTCCTCCGGGTCGCACGCAAGCGCGAGCGTCGCGTCGTCGCCAGAAGCGCCGGTTTCGTGGAGGGTCGACGGCTGCTCGGAGCCCTCGGACGCGAAGACCCCAGGACGCGGAGCATATGCCTCCATATTAAAATCGCGCATCCATGAACAGGGCCATATTTTGCGGCCTGGCGCGGGCCCTGGCGTTACAGTCTCGATGATGCGCCGGGCCCTTATGCTGCTGGTGTTCGCGGCCTGCGCCAGCGTTCGGCCGGGCGGGCTGCCGGTGTCGGTGATCCCGGGCAAGATGCCCGGCGGCGCCGACTACCC
>JAYUXQ010001307.1:0-6433 GCA_043752905.1 Nannocystis sp.
CCGGGCAGATGCAGGCGCCGCGTCGCGGGAGCCGGCGCAGCGTCGGCCAGCGACTCGCGCGAGCCGGGACCGGCCCGCAACGTCAGGCCCGCGGCCGGGCTCGTCACGGCGCCGAGGTCCGGGAACGGGTCGTTGGGGCCCGATCGCAGCATCCACGCGGTCGCTCGCGCGTGCGCCTCGGAGCTGTCCTCGAGGACAGCCCCGGAGAGCGCCCGCCGGCGCAGCTCGGCGAGGCCGGCGATGCCTTCACGCGCGCCGAGCTCGAGCACCGCGTGGGCGGTCGAGCGATCGCAGCACGGGTTACGCACCAGCTGCTCCGCGATCGCAGGGCACGCCAGCCAGCGCCGCTGGTTCTTGGCGATCGCGCTGCACACCATCTCCGGCGCCGCGCGGGCGAGCGCGCCGAGCGTGCCCTCGTGCACCCGCGGGTGATGCACGACCAGGCGCAGGGTCTCCGGGCTGCGGATCCGTCGCCGCGCCATGAAGTCCAGGACCACCGGCGGCAAGTGCGGGTCGGCGAGCGCGGTCATCATGACGGCGGCCGGCAGCTCGCCGGCGGTGCGACTGGCCAGCTCCGCGAGCGTCGGTCCGCCGCGCACCCACAACTGATACAGCGCCAGCCACGGCTCGGCCCCCGCCAGCGGCGCGAGGCCGCGGGCGACCATTTCGCGGGCAGGTAGCGGGGAGTCGGGCGCCAGCAGGCGCACGAGCCGGGGCCCGAGCAGGGCGTCGTCGAGTCCGGCGTGCTGCAGCACCGCACGAGTACTACCACGGATCCGCGCCTCGATCCCGGCACGCCAAGATCCGCGGAGATCCGCGGAGATCCGCGGAGATCCGCAGATGCCGCCGAGCTGCCGCGCTGCGCGAAGGCCCGCCGAGATCCGACGCGGGCTCGCTACGGTGGTCCTCGGTAGTCCCTCGATTCTTCCTCAGTTCTCGCTCAGTTCTCGCTCAGTTCTCCTCGGTACTCGCTCGGTACTCGCTCGGTTCTCCTCGGTACTTCCTCGCTTCTCCCGGGCCCCCCGCGCGACCGGGTCCTCATGTTACCGTCAGAGCCGTGACCGAGCCGAGGAAGCCCGCGGACAACGACCCCGACGACCTCGCGGACCACTTCCCGGTGGCGGCGAACTCGCTGATGGCGATGCGCCTGACGCCCGAGATGCGGCGCGTGATGCAGGCGAACAAGACCAGCACGAAGTCGACGACCGACATTTTGCCGCGGCCGATGCCGCAGTACAAGTTGCCGCTACGCACGTGGTCGGTCCCGGTGCTGGCGATCCTCGGGCTCGCGGTGATCATCTTCGTCGTCGCGTTTTGGCTCAACATCATCACCGACCCGCTCGACAGCGCCAACGAGGTCAGCGCGCACGGGCTGTTCCAGGCGATCTTGTTTCAGGATGTCGAGCAGGCGCGCAACACCCTCGGCGGCCTCGGCGAGGTCATGGCAGCGGTGCTCGGGCTCGCGCTCACCGTCTCCAGCATCATCGTGCAACTGGCGGCGACCCGCTTCACGCCGCACATCACCTCGCTATTCTTTCGCGCGCGCACCAATCTCCTGGTGCTCGGCTTCTTCGTGACGGCGACGGTGTTCGTGGTGTGGGTGAACTTCTCGATCGGCGCGACCTACGTGCCGCGCTGGGGCGTGCTGTTCTCGATGTTGCTGATGACGGCCAGCCTGCTGCTGCTATTCCCGTACTTCGCCTACGTGTTCGACTTCCTCGACCCCGAGAAGATCGTCGGGCGCATCACCGCCAACGGGCTCTACGCCTGCACACCCATACGCGGCAAGGCTGCACAGGCGGTCGACCGCCGGCAATTGCAGTCGATCGAGGCCGTCGAGCACCTGACCAACATCGGGCTCAATGCTTTGCAGCAAAAGGACAAGAACATCGCGTCGAGCGCGATCGACGCGCTGTGCAGCTTCGCGGTCCTGTACGGCGAGACCAAGGCCGGTATGCTCAAGGACTGGCACAAGGTCTCGCAGTGGAACCGCCAGAGCCCCGACTTCGTGTCGCTTTCGAGCGAGGCGATCCTCGACCTCAGCGAGCGCGGTACCTGGCTCGAATGGAAGGTCCTGCGCCAGTACCAGATGATCTTCGGCGAGGGCCTGACCCAGATCAAAGACGTTTGCTATTTGATCGCCATCGACACCCGCCGGCTCGGCGAGGCCGCGGCCCGCAGAGGCGACCTCCAGGCCCTCGACCTGGCGATCAAGTTCTTCAACACGTATCTGCGCGCCACCTTCAACGCCAACGACATTCGCACCGCGTACAACACCCTCCACCAGTACCGCCAGCTCGCCGAGATGGTGCTCGCCGAGGGCCGTAACATCGTCCGCCGCGCGGCGTCCCGCTCGGAGCGCGAGCAGTTCGAGGCCCGCGAGCGCGCCGACATCCTCGAGCGCCGCGCGATCGACATCGCCCGCTTCATGCGCTACTACAGCGGCGTCGCGTTCCAGCGCGGCATGGTGTTCATCGCCGAGGTCATCGCCCACGACATCGGCTCGCTGTGCGCCGAGGCCTACCGGGCCCACAGCCCGTGCCATCAAAACCTGCTCAATTACTTCCTCGGCGTCGACGACGTCACCGAGTCCGCCGACCAGCAAAAGGCCCTCGGCGGCGTCCGCCTGGCCCAGATCAAGCTCGCCACCAACTACCTCCTGCACGGCGCCGTCCACCTCGCCAAGCAGGTCGCCGACGACATGGCCGGCGAGGACCACCGCCGCCTGCGCGGGATGTGGCAAAAACTGGCCCGCCTCGACGACCGCGAGTTCTGGGAGGTCAATGACCGCGGCGTCAACTTCGAGTACCTCCCGCCCGAACAAAAGGCCTTGCTCCCGCGCTTCTTCGCGTGGTTCGAGGGCCTGCGCTTCGAACAGCCGGAGGACGAGGTCATGGACCGCTCCTTGCGCCTGCATCCATGATCCGCACGAGCCTGCACCACCTCGCCCTGCGCGTGATGGACCCTGTCCGATCGGCCAGGTTCTACGCGGCGCTGCTCGACCTCCCGGAGCTGCGAAGACATGAGGACGCCGGCAGCGTGCGCGCGGTGTGGCTGGGGCTCGGCGACGCCGTGCTGATGCTCGAGCGCGCGCTGCGACCCCCTGGACCCGCGGAGGGCTCGGCCCACGTGCTCGTGCTCGCCTGCGACGACCTCGCGGGCGCCGCGGCGCGCCTGGCCGCGGCAGACGTCGAGGTCGTCGACCGCACGCAGTTCACGCTGTACTTCCATGACCCCGACGGTCACCGCGTCGGCCTGTCGACGTATCGCTTCCGCTGAGCCGCCCCACTCCGTCGCCGCCACGGCCGTGGCGATCTCCGGCCTCATGCACGATCTCTGGATCCCCGGGACGCCCGGCTGCGACCGGGTCGTCGACGCGTTCAAGTCGGAGCGACCGCCGGAGGTGAAAGCCGACGACGCACCTGTGACGCTCGAAACACCGGCAAGTGGCAGATCACGCCCGGCGAGCGCGTCGGCGCCGGCATGAAGGAGGGCAAGATCCACGTCACCGGGTCGATGTCCCTCGATCGCAGGTGAACCGTGGTCGTCCGGGTGTGATCTTCGAGGGGTCACCATCGTACACTCGATGCGCCATGGCCAAGAACCTCGCACTCCTCGCCCTCATCCTCGGCGTCGCCTCCTTGTTCCTCCCGACCTCGCAGAGCCTGGACGGGACGATCACCACCAGCGTCTTCACCGGCCGCGACACGAGCTTCGCGGGCGCGCTGCTGATGGCGCCGCCGACCTTCGCCGCGTTGTTCGGCGCGACGCTCGGCCGCCGCCGCTTCGGACGCGGCCTCGGTGCGCTGCACCTCGTCTTCGGCGCCGCCGGTGTGGCATTGTGCTCGCGCATCTTTCTCGACAGGTTCGTTCAGGCCGGTATCGTCGAGGCCGGCATGGGCACCTATCTCGCCGCCGCCGCCGGCCTGCTCGCGCTGATCGCTGGACTCATCGGGCTCATCAAGCCCGACCCGAAGCGCTGAGGCCGGGGCGCGGGCGAGGGTGCGCTGGAGCTGACCGTGGGCGGCGAGCAGCACCGCGCCCGGTCGGCAGCATCGCGCTCCGGCGTCGGGTTGGCTCGGCTCAGCTTATGTCCGTTCGATCGCCGCCCGCCGGTCTGCCCGCATTCCGGTCCAGACGAGGACCAACACTCCGGCGACAAAGGCGAACAGCGCGGCGGTGTAGTGCCGCATAAACACGAACACGGCCGCGACCGCGATCAAGAAGGCGGCGATGGTGTACTCGACTCGGAAGGGGTCGTCGCGGAGCGCGAGGAACAGGAGCGCAACGCCGAATATCCTCCGGACTCACCCCACCAGCACCGAGTTGACCCACCCACCAGCACCAATGCGTGCTGCTATAAGGATCGGCCAAGGCTCCAAGTCGGTTCCAACCTAATTCGAGTCAAGAGCAAGCCTTCCAGGGGGAAAGAACGATGCTCCGAACTCGGGCTTGCCAAGCCAACGATCGAATCCGCGTTGCCACCGACAAAGATGAGGCTCGCACCGCGCAAGAAGGCCGAATGCAGTGAGAAATCTTGCTTCGCCAACAAAGTGCCGTCGAAGGAAAGTACCGCCAAGATGAGTCTTCCCGTATGTTCATCGTGCGCCAAGCCGGCGAACATAGGTGTCTCATGGTCAACATTGTTGGCCTTGATCGAAAAGGCAAAGTACAGACCGAACTCGTTACCAAAACGCCGACCGACGACCTCGAGGTCGCGCCGCCGCGCTGCTGCTGCAACGCCACCGCCAGCGGCAGACCCTCGATGCTGTCGACCTGCGGCGCCCGCATCTGGTCGAACAACCGCCGCGCGTACGGAGCCACCGACTCGAGGTAGCGCCGCTGGGCCTCGGCGAACAACGTGCCGAACGCCAGCGACGACTTGCCCGACCCCGAGCCCCCCGTGAACACCACCAGCGCGTCGCGCGGGACCTCGAGGTCGACGCCCTTGAGGTTGTTCTCGCGGGCCCCGCGGACCTGCACGAAGCCGGTCCGGCCGCCGGGGCCTCGCTATGCGTCCGCCATGCCGTGCGCACAGCAAAGTCGCGGCGAGGCGCCACCCCGGTGACGCCGCGGGGCTTGCCACCAACCCGCCGGGGCGCACCGAGCGGCCCTGCTCGCGGCGTCCGCCCGGCTACAGGTTGATGCCCGGGGTGCAGCGCAGGGTGGTGGTCTCGCCGAGGATGCCGCCCTCGATGAAGCCGCAGGCGCGCACCTGCTGGCTAGCGGGGAAGAGGACGGGCGTCGACTGCACGGACTGCACCGAGGCCGAGGAGGTCCAGCCGCTGTCGTTGCTCGCGGAATCGATCCAGGCGCCTCCCAGGGTGCTGCGCCACTGGAGCTTGGTGACGACGCGGCGCGAGTAGTCGGCCACGTAGACGTCGGTGACGGTCGTCTTCGCAAAAGCCTCGCGGCAGCCGGCGGCGCCGGTGTGCAGCTGGACGTTGCCGTAGGTGGTGCCGAACGGGTCCTTGAGCAGCACCGTGCCGGCGATGTTGACGTACGAGCTGCAGGCGGCGCTCGGAGTGACGTCGTCGGCGATGTCGAGCGCGGGGACCATGAACTGCCCCTCGGCGTCGTCCTCGGCCTCGTCGTCGGCGACGAGCTCCTCGTCGTTGGGGGCGTCCTGATCGTCGACACCATCACAGGCGGCGAGGGAGAGGGCGAGCGGCAATGCGAGAGCGAACGGGGTAAGGAGGGCGCGCAGGGAGATGAACGGGGAGTTGTGGAGAAGCATGAGAGTCGTGGAATCTGGCCTTGGCCGTGGATGGAGGGGAGGTTTGTGGGGGTATCCCGGTGGCCTCGGTAGCCAAGTGCAGTTCGTCGTGAAATGAATTGCGGCGCAGCGCAGAAAGTTTTCGCGGGCGCCCGGGACGCCCCGCATGCCTCGCTGGCGGGCCGTATTGGCTCAGCATGATCGGGACCGGTTCGTCGATCGGCGCTGACACCCCGTCGGCCAGGCGATGCCGCGGCGATGGTATCGTGGTGGGCGGCCACGGCGGCGAAGCGTGCCGTGGGGTATGCGGCTGTCCGCCTTAGCATGGGTCGGCGAATGGCCGAGGGCGCGAGCACGGCCGTCATCCGCTCGGGCGTCGGCACAGGCGCGGGGCCTCGTCCGCTGGCCAGAGCACGGCGAGCACGACGCAGCCACGTCGGTCACAAGACAAGGCAATGAAGGTGGACATACAGGCCGAGGTCGCTGCGAAATCGCTGGACCACCGTGAACACGCCGGCATGCCGCGGCTCCACGGAGGTGAGGCCGTGGCGCTTCTTCACCGCCAAGCGCATGTCCTGCATCACCGCCCGCGCGAGGCTCTCCGCGACCGTGGCCAACAACGCCTGGTCGTAACCCAGGCGCACGGCCAGCGGCCCCGAGAAGGATAGGACCCATTGTCGGTAGCCCACCGCGGGCAGCACGTGGTCGACCAGAAGC
>JAYUXQ010001308.1:0-2571 GCA_043752905.1 Nannocystis sp.
AAGTGCTTGTTGTAATAGTTGGTGTTGAGCTCGTCGGCGCAGCGCAATTCCCGGAGCAGGTTCATCGAGCCCGAGGCGACCCAGTCGGTGCCGAGCGCCATGTTGACGCCGAGCTGGTCGAGCACGGTGGCCTGGGCGGTGTTGCCATACAGGACGACGTTGGATCGCGGCGACCAGATCACGCGGGTCTGCTCGGGGTGCAGCAGCTTGGTGTCCTCGGCGGTGATGCCGATCGCGTGGATGATCGCGGTCATTGGTTCGATGACGTCGTTGGGGGGCATCGACAGGCACAGGAATTCGTTGCGGGCGTAGTCGTTGATGCCCTCGGCGATGTGCGGGAGGTAGGCGTCGAGGCCGTCGATCTCGGCGGTGGTGACGAGGTTGGGGTAGTTGCAGCCGCTGTCGAGCTGGAAGGCGTTGCTGTCGCCGAGCGGGAAGGTGTCGCTGTTGGCGGGCTGGAGCGGGAGGCCGCCGAGCAGGTTGGCGGTGTCGAGGTTGCGCATCAGGCCGGGCTGACCGCCGGCGCTGGCGGCCGAGGTGGTGCCGCTCATGATGAAGCGCAGCTCGGCGGCGAGGACGGCCTCCTTGGAGGCGTTGCCGGGGACGATGAGTTTTTGGTGACCGTTCTTGCCGGCGCGCCAGTCGTGGCGGTGCTCGTAGCGGTCGACGCCCTCGCCGATCGGCTTGTTCTTGGCGAAGGTGATGTGGTCGTGGGGGTTGATGAGGCCGGGCGAGATGACACCGTCTGCGCACGCGAGCTCGCTGGCGTCAGCGGCCCCGGGGAGGTCGAGGCAGTCACAGCCGATGCACGCGATGACGCCGTTGTCGACGAACACGGCGCCGTTCTCGTAGATGGTGTCGGGGCCGAGGACGGTGCCGCGGATCATCAGGCCCTTTGTGCCGGGCTTGGAGACCTCGCAGGTCCCCTTGGCCGGGGGCGCGAGCGCGGGGGTGTCACAGACGACGAGCGGGTCGATGTCGCCGCCGGTGTCGGTGTCCGGGCCGGTGTCGGTGTCGGTGTCGGTGCCGGGGCCGGTCGAGACGACGGGGCCAGTGGTGTCGCCGGTGGTGTCGCCGGTGGTGGTGTTGGTGGTGTTGGTGGTGCTGGTCGGCGTCTGGGTGGTCTCGGTGTCGCCGGTGGTCGGCGTGGTGGTGCTGGTCGGCGTGTCGGTGGTCGGCGAGCTGGTCGGCGAGCCGCTGGTGCCGGTGGTCTCGCCTCCGGTCGTGCTCTCGGTGGTCGAGGTCGTGCCGACGTCGTCGGTGCACGCGCTGAACACGAGGGCGGAGAGGGAGAAGGCGACGAGGGGGCGAGATACCGGGAGACAGTCCACGCGCGGACGATACTCCAGGGGTCGACACCGATTCAACGCGGCGCGGTGGACCCGCGTGGTGATACGGCTGGAGACACAGCCGTGGTGTTGGTGAGCACAGGTCGCGGGTCGGTGCCCGGGATGTCACGCGAGGGTGACAGGAGCAGCCGCGAGAGCCGCCCTGTGGTTGCGTGTGCAAGGGCCGTGAGGCAACCCATCCGCGGTACGAACGAAAAGCCGGCGCCCGCGGTTGCCGCGACGGCGAACGATCGGCCATAGGGTCTGCGGCGGAGGCAGCAATGAATCACGGTTTTTGGGGCGCGGCGTTCACGTGCATGGTGGGTCTGACGGCCTGCAACAGTGGTGGCAGCGGCTCGGGCGGGTCGTTCGGCGACAGCGTGTCGATGCCGATCGAGACCGGGACCACGGGGTCGTCGGGGTCATCGTGGTCATCGAGTACGGGCTCCGAGACGCCGACCACGGGTGAGCCGGCGACCACTGGATCTGGATCGAGCACGGGTGCGGGCAGCTCGAGCGGCGGCGAGGGCTGCGTCGAGGACAGCGACTGCGAGGGCGACCCCGACGGTCCGCTGTGTGATGGCGGGCGCTGCAACGTGGCGTGCATGCCGGGCGACACGCGGCCGTGTTACACGGGGCCGCTCGACAGGGTCGACGTCGGCGCGTGCGTGCGCGGGACGGCGACCTGCGACGCGGACGGGCTCGGCTGGGGGGCGTGCGAGGGGGAGGTGCTGCCGCTGCCGTCCGAGGTGTGTGCGAACTTGCAGGACGACGACTGCAACGGCGAGGTCGACGAGGACGTCGACGCGGACGGGGACGGCTGGGGCGTGTGTTCGGGCGACTGCTGCGACATCGACGGCGACGCCTGCTTCACGCCGGCGCAGGTCAACCCGGGGGCGTTCGAGTATGTCGGCAACGACGTCGACGACAACTGCGACGGCGAGATGGACGAGGTCGCGGCGGCCTGCGATGCCGGGCTGGCGAGCGGCACCGGCGAGGCGCTGGACTATGCGCGGGCGATCGACCTGTGTACGGTCACGGAGGAGTCGCCCGCGGACCCCAAGGACCGCTCGTGGGGGGTCATCTCGGCCAAGTTCAGCCTCGCGGACGGCAAGGGCAGCCCGGCGGCGGTGTCGAGGTCGATCCGGCCCGGCTTCGGCGCGGTGATCGAGCCGCAAAAGAACAACAGCCTGATCGTGCTGTCGAGCGGGCACGCGGCCGACGCCAACGATCTGAGCCCGGC
>JAYUXQ010001309.1:0-2568 GCA_043752905.1 Nannocystis sp.
CCGGCCCTCATCGAGTTGATCGCCCATCTGCTCGCGCGCAAGCCGGTCGATCGCCCCGAGACCGCCGCGCCCGTGCGCGACGCCCTGCGCCGCCTCGCCACCGACGCGGACGCTGCCGCTGCCTCCACCACCCACCTACCCACCGCCCGTCTGCTACCCGCCGCGACCACCACGGGCGGCCTCTCGGCGCTCATCACCCACGTCAGCGCGGCCCGCTCGTTGCCTGCGCGCCCGCTGATGCTGCTCGGCGCGGCCGTCGTGCTCGGGCTGTTCGCCTACCTCGCGCGCGGCGACGACGACGAGGCCCCGAAGCGTCACGTCGCTTCCGTCGCCGGTGAAGCGCCCGCGCCCGCGACCGGCTTGCCCTCGCGCCGCGAACTGGTCGCCGAGGTCCCGGAGGCCTACGCCGGGCACGCGCAGACGCTGCTTTTGAGCACGGACCCCGAGGAACGCCAGCGCGCCGGCGAGGTGATCGCCGGCGCACCCGAGGCCGACAAGGCAGCGATCCCCGAGTACCTGCGCAACATCGCCTGGCTCGACAAGGTCTCCGCCTGCGACACCAAGCGATCGATCCTGCTCAAGATCGACGCGTCCGACGACCTGCGCGCGCTGTGGGCCCTGCGGATCCTCGACGCCACCCCGCGCGACGGCTGCCGCCGGATCTTCGGCATCCGCGACGACTGTCTCGGCTGCCTGCGCGAGGACCTCGCCCGCATGCTGCCGAAGTTCGAGGCCCGCGCCGAATAGTCATGGCTCGCAGCGCTGTCCGACGCACGCGAGCCGGAGCTCGCGGGTCAGATCCTCGAGGCTGCGCAGGCACCCGGTGCCGCCGTCGAAGCCGATCCTGCCGACCTTCAAATAATACCCGCAGGCGCAGTCCGGGCAGGTCCTGCGGTCGTGGTAGTAGCAAGCGCCGGTGCGGGCCGGCTGCTCGGACTTGCGATACGCCGCCGCGAGCAGCGCCTCGTCACACTCCTGCGTCCAGTGCACGACACAAGCCGGCGCTCGCAGGCGAGTCGTCGCCCGCTCACGCACGACGGTCATCATGGTCACCATGGTCATCATGATCACCATGATCACCATGACCATGGTGACCACGACGGGCCCGGCGTCGCCGTGCTCCCCGGATCATGGCGAGCACGAGCGTCCCCGCCGCGACGCACTGACACAGGTGCACGAAGATCCACCCGCCCCGCGCAAACACGGTCGGCGCGCCCTCCGTGTCGCGGCCGATCGCCACCTCGGCCACCACGTGCTCCGGTGGTACCAGCGCGTGTATCTCGGCCGGGCGCAGGGTCGTCGACGCGGTCACCCTGCCCGCGCGGTCGATCGCCGAGCTCGGCCCCGAGTTCACGCTGCGCACCATCGGGATCCGGTGCTCGACGCTGCGAAACTGCGCGAGCGCCAGATGCCCCCACGGCTCGCCGCCCACGCCGAACCACGTGTCGTTCGTGAGATTGACGAACAGCGAGATGCCACCCGGCTGCGCCGCCACCTCGCGGGCGAAGCTCGCCGCGACGTCCTCGTAACAAGCCAGTGGTCCCACCGCGATCGGCGGCGTCGTGCTCCCGACCGGCCCCGGCGTGACGATGAAGCGCGCCGGACCGGCACCGGCGAAGTTGTGGGCCATCCCCGCGACCTGCGACGTCGCCCACACCGGATCGACGATCGGGATGTGCTCGCCCAGCGGCACCAGCAGCACCTTGTCAAAAGTCGCCAGCACCTCGCCGTCGGCGGCCATGTTGAACACGGTGTTGTAACCAAACGGGTCCTCGTCGGCGATGCTGCCCGCGCCGAAGATCGTCGGCAGCGAGTGCAGCGCGAGGATCCGGTCGTCGTCCGTGAAGTCGCGGCGGATCGGTCGATCGAGCGGCCACGGGTACATGTTCTCCGGCCACACGATGACCTCGGCCCCCTCGAGTTGCGCCTGCGCCGACGGCTCACGCAGGCGCGCCAGCTTGGCCTGCTTGGCCTCGGCGCCGTTCCACAGCAGCGGGATATTCGGCTGCACGAGTCCGACGCGGACGACGCGGGTCGTCTCCGCGTCGAGCCCTTGCATGCGCATGCTCCCGAGGCCCGCGCACAACGCCGGGATCGTCGCTGCGAGCACGAGCCGTCGCCACCGCGCCGCCCCCCGCCGCAGCAGCCCCTCGACGACGAGCACGTTACAGAGCACCACGAGCACCTCGACGAGCGCGACGCCCCCGAGCTCGGCCGCCTGGATCCACACCGGCTGGGCCGCGAGCCCGAGCAGGATCGTGAACGGGAACACCGCCGGCCACGACCACCACACGCCGGTGAAGCAAACCGCCACCCACGGCGCCGCGCCACGCCCGGTCAGCGCCGCCCAGATCCCGAGCGGCACCGCCGTCCATGCACAGAACACCACGAACACCGGCACCGCGATCCACAGTGGCAGCTCGGCGAAGGTCTGCATCATCCCGATCATCCACGGGAACCCGACCGCCCCCATCACGACGCCCGTGACGAGTCCGAGCCGCATGCGCGTCGCCCACGTGTCCGCCCCGCGCCGCAGCGCGAGCAGCAGCGGCACGAGGGCGACGAAGC
>JAYUXQ010001310.1:0-15628 GCA_043752905.1 Nannocystis sp.
CCTGCGAGGCGACGCGGTTGCCGTCGGTCTCGAAGATGAAGGGATAGCTGATGATCGCCGACATGCCGTCGGTCGGCTTGGGGAAGGTCCAGCGCTTGACGGCCTGCGCGACGCAGTTGCCGACGCTGGGGTCCTTCATGGTCGTCTCCTGGACGACGGCGGAGGGGACCTTGCCGGTGCCCCCGACGGTGAACTGGACGGTGACGCGACCCTTCGACTCGGGGTCGCGGGCGAGGGCCTGATTGTAACAGTAACGGACCTCGTTGACGTGGGCGCGGACGATGCGTCGGACGAGGTTCGTGTCGAGCCCGCCCTGGACCTCGGCCTTGCCCTGGCGAACCATCACCGCGCCGTCGCGACCGGCGAAGCCACGCCCACCGCCCGTGCCGACCAGGCCGGTGTTGCCGAGGCCGATCGTGCCCTCGCCCGTGCCGCCGCCGCCGCGTCCGGTGCCGACCAGACCGAGCCCGCCGACGCCGTACTCCTCGCCGATCTCGGTGCCGACCAGGCCGCCCCACACGTCGGCGGCGTCGGTGCCGACCGCGTAGGCGCCCCCGTACGGGCTGGCGAGGGAGTGGCCGGCGTCGGGCTGCGTCGTGGCATAGAGGCCTGCCTTTTGCGTCCCCGTCTCGAGGTCGAAGTCACGGGTGGGCGGGCCCATGCGGCCCTCCTCGCCCTTGTGACGCCCATTGGAGTCGGAGGGCGTCGGAGCCGGCGGCGTCGGGACCAGCAGCAGCGGCGGTGCGGTGCGGCGGTTCTGTAGCGTCACGCCGGTGGGACCGACGGCGAGGATGTCGGTGAGCGCGGTGCGGTCGATGTTGAAGCGGCTGTAGTCCCAGTCGGTCTCTAGCACGAGCATCGCGGTGAAATCACTGAGCACGCGATACTTGGTGGAGATGGCGATGATCTGCTGCTTGAGCGCGTCGCGGGCGTCGCGGTCGTCGGCCTCGAGCCTGGAGCGCGTGCGGTTGAGGCGATCGATGCGGGCGCCGACCCAGGCGCGCTCGAGCAGCGGGCGCTCGACGAGCGTGCCGGGGATATCAGTCTCGATGAGGGTGTCGCCGGTCAGCACGACCTTCATCGCGGCGCCCGCGGGAAGGTCGGCGTAGACGAGCAGCTCGTCGCCCGGTTGCGCCCCCTCGACCTGCTCGGGCCACACCCACGCGGCGCCGGGTACGTGGACGTCCATGGTCGGGAGGGTCGCGCTGGCGAGCTTGTGCGCGAGGGTGGTCAGCGGCAGGCGACCATCGGCGACGACGCCGTTGTGCGGCAGCGCTGCGGTGGCGACGGCCTTGAGCGTCCCGGCGTCCTGGATCCCACCATCGACGATCGCGTCGATGCGCTGCACACCGACGTCGGCGAGCGCGCGCGCGGCAGCCTCGAGCTGCGCGAGCTCGGTCGCGCCCGCGGTGGCGACCCCGTCGGAGAGGATCAACAGGCGCGGCGAGACCGGTCCGGTCGCCACGGCGGCGAGGGCCTGGCGCAGATCGGAGGCTCCGAGCGCGCGGCGGGTGCTGATGCGCTCGACCTGCGCGGTGCCGAAGCCGCTGGCCGGGCCGGCGTAGACCTCGGCGGTGGTCTGATCGAAGCAAACGACGCGCAGCGCGAAGTCCTCGCCGGTCTGTGCGCGCAGACCCTCGAGCAGCCCGACGAGGTTGACGAGCTGCCGGTCGAAGTCGAGGGCCCGCGAGGCACTGGTGTCGAACAGCACGGTGAGGCCACCGATCGGCGCCGGGGGCATCGCGCCGGTCGGCGCGATGCGGGCGACCGCGAGGTTTTCGTGGCGTAAACCAACGACCTGCGACACGACGCCGCTGCGGACCTCGAGGTCCTGATCGGGGGTCCAGCCCTGGCGCTTGAGCTCGATGACCCGCGTCTGCGCGGCCGAGGTCGCGAGCGAGGTCGAGACGCCCGCGGAGGCCGGCGCGGTCTCCTTCAACACGACGCTCGCGTCGAGCTCGGCGAGCTCCGGGAGCCCGCGCAGCATGAGCCGGTATGGCTCGGCGGAGCTCGTCAGCTCCTGCGAATACGAGACGATCAGCTCCTTGCGCTCGCGCGCGAAGATCGGGAACACGCGCGCGCTGAAGGCGTTGCCGGCCTTGTTCTCGAGCAGCGCGGGGTCCTGCTTGCGGTGTAGGGCGTCCTCGAAGGCGACCTGCGCGGCGCGCCGCTCGACGACCTCGCCCTCCTGCCATTGCCCGTTGATCTTCATCGCGTAACGCGAGATCGCGGCGTGCGGCGGCATGTTGATCTCGAAGCGGCCCTCGATCGTGCGGTCGGTCGGGTTCTCGAACACGAGGTGCAGCTCGGTGAAGGCCAGCGGCTCCTCGACCACCGCGCGCGCCTTGAGCGAGATGAGCTTGAGGCCGGTGCCATCGCTCGCGGTCAAGGACATCGGCGAGGGCGTGCCGTCGATGCTGCGCTGGCGCAGCGGCCGGGGCGGCAGGCCGCCCTCGCCGTGCGAGGTGCAGCTGGTGAGCGCGGCGACGCCGAGTGCGAGCAGCAGCGGCCCGGCCCGCCGCAGGTGTCTCGCAGGACATGTCCTGCTCGACATGTCCTCGGGGTCATGTGCGAGGACGCGCGCGGAGGCAGTGACGCGAGCTGGGACGCGGTGTCGGGCCATACAGCGAGCTCCGACAGCGACCACGGTCGCAGGTTCCCGATCCGCCGTCGACGGCGACGATCGCCCTCGTCTTCCCGGGCGCGCGATGTCAGGGCGGCGTCAGGGCGGCGGCAGGTCGGCGAGCGGGGCGTGGGCAGCGGCCCAGTCCTTGATGCCGGGCAGGTCGAGGCTGTAGTCGGAGTTGAGGCTCCACGGCCACGCGCCCGCGTAGCCGTTGCCGACGAGCGCGTCGAGGCGCATGCCGGCGTCGTCGGAGATGACGAGCTCGCCGATGACGAGCGGCCGGTCGAGGCCAAGGTCGCCGTAGGTCTGCTCGAAGGGCGAGAACTTGAGGGTGCCGTAGTCGGCGTGGTCCTCGAAGCCCTGGCCGTCCATCCACGAGTAGTAGTGCGCCTGGTAAAAGTCGAGTTCCAGCGGGGCGAGGCCGTGCGTGACGGCGAACTGCGGGGTCCAGACCTTGACCCACTTGAGTGAGGCGGAGCCGAGCGTTACATATGCGCCGGTCTCGCTGCGCACGGCGTCGGCGATCGCGGTCGAGAGCGCGTAGAAGTCCTGCAGCGGGACGGTGTTGATGTCCTGGTTGGGGCTGCCGTCGGGGAGGTCGGAGATCGACCACTCGGGCTCGTTCATGATCTCCCACGCGAGCACGGTCGGCTCGCCCGCGTAGGCCTCGAGCAGCGGGATGACGACCTTCTCGACGAGGGCGGCGCGCTTGATCGGGTCGGTGATCGTGTCGCTGCGTCCGCCGACCTGCACACCATCCACCTGCTTGCCCCAATCCATCCAGTGAAAGTCGAACAGCACCGGCACGAGATAGAGACCGCGGTCACGAGCGATCGCCACGGCGGCGTCGAGGTCGACGAGCACGTCCTCGCCGAGGCCGGTCGGGGTGCCGCTATTATCAAAAATTACGCCGGCGCGACCATCGGTGAACACGAACCAGCGGACCACCTGCAGGCCACCGTCGGCCATCTGCTGGAACTGCGCGGCGTACTCGTCGGGCTTGGTGTGTACGCCGTAGGTGCCCCACGCGTTGCCGCCGAAGTCGCCGCCGTACGACTTCCAGGGATAGTTGGCGCCGAGCAGGAAGTAGTCGCCGCCGTCGACGGGGATCGTCGGGCCCGGCGGGATCGGCTCGTGCTCGTCGCCGCCGGTCGAGCCCACTCCCGTGCCGCCAGGATCGGCCGTGTCGGAGTCGCCGGACACACCCGTGGTCGGACCGCCGGTGGTCGGACGATCCGGATCGCTCGTGCCCGGGCCGCTCGCGCTGACGCTCCCGCCCTCGTCCTCGCCGCCCGTGTTCCCTCCGCTCGTCAGACTCGAGGACGGCATTTGCGAGCCCACCGAGACGTCGGTGGTCTCACTGCCGCCCTCGCTGGTCCCGCCCCCGTCCACGGACGAGCAGGCCACCGGCAGCAACAGCACCAAAGCCAAGGTCGAACGCATGTCACCATGAGACCAGAGGGGCCCGGGTATCGCAACCAGCGGCCCGATGCGCGTTCGACGGGGCCGTCGCCAGGTGCGAAGATGCGCGAAGCAGCGCCAGTTCGCTGAAACCAAAGTGAACGGCCGCCCAAAGGGGCGGCCGTTCACGCGGATTGTGGGGTGGCCGATGCCGGCCACCTCATGAGCTGGATCAGCCGCCGGTGAGGACGCTGGAGAACATCAGCTGGGCCTCGATGGTGCCCTTAGCCTCGGTACCGACGCTGGCGAGGGCCTTGACGGCCTCCTGCAGCGCCGGGATGACGCAGAGGAGACGGCCCTTCGGCACGTCGGCGAACAGCTTGCCGTCGACGCCGGCCTGGACCACGGTGTTGAGCGAGGCGGTGATCTGGGCGACCGGAGCCGGGTTGAACACGACCTTGCCGTCGATCTCGCCGGTGATGAGCGCGCTCAGGCGGGCCGTACCCTGGAGGATGGCAGAGCCGCGGACGCGGAGCTGGCCGATGCGGTACAGGAAGGCGCCCTGGGCATTGACGTCGCCCATGAGCTTGGCGCTAAACGAGTACTGGAGGTCAAGGCTCGGGGGGGTGCACTCGAGGCTGGCCGAGGCCTGCGCCGAGGCCTGCGCCTTGCAGTCGGCCGAGGCGTCGCAGTCGGCCGAGGCGCTCGGGGGGGTCGCCTCGCCGGTGCACGAGCCCGAGCACTTGGCGTCGCACGAGCCGCGGCACTCGGCCTCGGCGGTGCAGGAGGCGCTGCCCTGGTCGACGAGGCAGGTGCCCGAGCAGGTGCCCGCGCACGAGGCGGCGGCCTTGAGCTCGCAGCTGCCCTTGCACTCGGCGTCGCACGAGCCGGCGCACTGGCCCTTGGCGTCCATCACCGAGCAGTTGCCCATGCAATCGCCGCGGCAGGTACCGTCGCACATGGCGCCGGCTTCGACGGTGCACGAGCCCTCGCACTTGCCCTCGCAGGCGATCGACGGGGCCTTGACGGCGCAGGACGCCTCGCCCGAGCAGGAGCCGGAGCAGCCGCCGGAGCAGCCGCCCTTGCACTCGACCTCGACGGAGCCCGGATCGGCCTTCACGTCGCAGCCGCCCTGGACCTCGCACTTGGCCTGGGCGTCGACGGCGATGTTGACGTTGGCGCGGCACTCGGGCGCCTTGTAGACGACCTTGATGCCACCGTCGAGGCTGGCATTGAAGTCCGCCTTGATGGCGGCGACGACGGAGGCGACGAAGACCGAGTCGACCTTGACGTCGGCGGTGGCGACCCCGTAGACGTCGGCGAGCGCGAGGATGTCGGCGTCGAACTGGCCGCGGATCTGGGCGACCGCGCCGTTGAGCTGGCCTGTGGCGTTGAAGAAGCCGTCGAGCTGGGCGCTGCCGGAGATGGAGAGCGAGCCGCTCGCGATGGTGCCGCAGGGGCCACAGATGTCGTTACCGACATCATCACAGCCCTGGACGGAGGTGAGGGCGAGCCCGGCGACGATGCCGCCGGCGAGCAGGCCAAAGGTACGGAAATTGGTGGTGTGCATGAGTCGTCTTCTTCCTGAGGTTGCGGGCTACGAACAGCTCGTCGGGGTCTGGGCCGGGAGGATCGCTCGAGTGCGGTCCAACCGCAAATGATCAAAAATGCCCACGAGTGCCCCTAACTTGGTTATTTCAAGCGTGGCGTGGTTTGGAGACCGGCTTGTAAGCCTGTCCCGGACAGGGTCACAAAGGTCCCGCCACTGACATTCCAGTGGCGGTCGGATTCCTGCGCAGAGCGCGGATGATCGCAGATACGCGGATGATCGCAGATACGCGGAGGCCGACAGAGTCGGGATCGAAGAGGGTGATGATGTCGACCGTGTCGATGATACGGGCGACGTCGATGATGCCGCGGAGGATGCAGCGAGTGCAGAGGACGTCGAAGACGCCGTGGCCTGCTTCGTCGCGGGCCGTGCCTTCGAGTGGTGCGCGGGTCGTATCAAGTCGTTCTCTCGATGGCAAAAGCGCAGCCGTGAATGCCGTCGACGGCGGTCGGGGCTGCTCGCTTCATCGCGTCCGTCATTCCAAACAAAGCGCGCATGACCCCTGACGGGTTAGCTATGCAAGCTTCGATAGAATGGCGGGTAGGCATGGATCCGGGCGAGCTTGGCTTGGACAGCACAGCGCGGCAAATCTTCAGCAGTCCGGCGCCCCCAATGTTCGACGCCGCTTTGCATCACCCAAAGGCCGCCGGGAGGCCGGCCGGGGCCACTGTGCCAGTCACCTGTCCTTTGGGGCATGCTCGAAAGGCCATTTGGCGACCGGCCCCGACGTCAACTCACGGGTCGTCGTCCTGGCCGGCGGCGAGGTCCACGACGACCGGGCAGTGGTCGCTGAGGTCCGCGTAGTCGGGCTCCGGGTGGGCCCCGGTCGAGCGGAAGGCCTGGCAGCGGTGGCGAGCGCAGTGGTGCAGCGGGTGGGCCTGGGCGGCCGCGCTCTGGCTCTCGGTCAGGCCGGCGACCCACACGAGGTCGAGCAGGGAGGGCTCGTGCCAGGCGTCGCGGCGGGCACCGTCCCAGTACGCGGAGCATGAATCGGGACCGACGAGGCGACGCAGCCCGAGCGGCCCGAGGCGCCCCTCGAGCGCCGCAAGTTCGTCCCCGGGGCTGCCACCCGCGGGTCCGGTGGCGTTGAAATCCCCGAGGATGACGAGATCGGGATCGCGGCGCAGCAGATCTCTCGCGATCTCGGCGAGCAGCCGCCATTGTTGGACCCGCAGCGGGTGGCCCTCCCCCTTGGCCTTGAGATGGACGACGAGCACGTGGAAGTCGGGCCCGCCGCCCTGTCCGCGCAGGTAGACGGAGAGCCCCGGACGCACGTGGCCGCGCATGCCGAGCTCGGCGTGCTCGCGCGTCGGCCCGATCTGCGCGAGCGCGACCGGGTCGAAGGCGACGCCGAGCCGCTGGTGACCGCGCCCGCCGTGCTCGCTGATCGCCAGCTGCCAGCCGGGCAGCAGCGCCTGCAAGGCGGCCGGATCGTGGATCTCCTGGATCGCGAGGACGTCGGCGCCGAGGCCCTTCAGGCGCCCTTGCAGGCGCTCCTGGTCCTGCGAGGGCTCGGGGAAGTTGTGCAGGTTCCAGGTGACGATCCGCAGACCCGCGGTCTTCGCGGGCGCCAGGCCGTCGCCAGGGAGACCGAGACCCTCGCGTACGCGCTCGCCGAAGCACCAGTAGAGCAGCACCAGCGCGGCGACCCATATCGGTCCCCACACCGCTCGCCGCACCGTCCGAGCGCGCCTGGTCACGCGAGCAGGATAGGTGCCGCGAGCCCGCGACGCCATTTCGCGGTCACTCGAATTCGTACTCGGTCATGCCGATCTCGGCGCCGCAACAGCCGGCCTCGACGCCGTCGCCGGTGCGCTGCTCGACGCGATACGACCCGGCGAGCCGGGCCACGGCGGGGGTCGTGTGCACGAGACCTGTCCCGAGGGTCAGGCGCCGGCCGCCGCCCGCGAGGGCCACGGTATGCAGGACCCGGAGCGCGGGGGCATCGTCGGGTGCCCCGGTCAAATAGAGGTCGAGGCAGGCCGCGGAGGCTGCCGTCTGGACGACGTCGAGCTCGAGGCGCATGGCCCAGGCACGACCGCGTGCGCGGGTCTGGAGGGCGCCGAGCATGTCGGCGGCGTCGAACTCGTGGGTGTCGTCGGCGTCGAGGCTACCGGGCGCATCCACGGGGAGCGCGACGCAGTAGACCGGGCGCAGGCCGTCACCGTCGGGGACGGCGTCCTGCTCGGCACCGACGCCGAACACATAACGAATCGCCGCGAGCACCGGCGGGTCGAAGCGTGATGGATCACCCGGCACATCGACCGCGAGGTCGACGCGCGCCGGATCGTCCACACGAGGCGCGACCAGCCGTGGCAGCGTCATCGATCACCCTCCTGGCCCGCGGACCTGAGGGCGATCATCTCAACCCTCGCCGCGCATCGGGATCCGCTTGCGGTTGCGACGCTTGCGGCGGCGCTCGGCCTCACGCAGCTTGCGCTTCATCTTCACGCTCGGCTTCTCGTAGTGGCGGCGGCGCTTGATCTCGCGGAGCACGCCCTCGCTGGCCATCAGACGACGAAGCTTGCGGATCGCACGCTCGACGCCACGCTCGTCGACCTTGACCTCGAGGGGACGGCCGGTGACGGGGCGGTGATCGTTCGCGGTGGCGGCGGCGTTGAGCGGCTCGCGGCGCTGGTTGTAGTCGGAAAACTCTTCGTCGGTTTGGCGGGCCATGGGGAAGGCCGCAATGGATAGGGGATCCCGGCCCGCGGGTCAAGGGCCCGGCGCGCCTTGTCCGCGCCCGGAGTGCCCGCCGCGGCGTCGGTCACATCGCAGCAGGCCGGCCTCAAAGGGTCCCGAGGCCGCCCGCAGCGAGTCGACCGCCGTCGACCGCGATCGTCTGACCGCTGATGAACGGGCTCTGGGCGAGAAACACGACGGTTCGGGCGATATCGGCGGGCGCACCGATCTTGCCAAGAGGGATCGCACGCAAGATGGCCGCCCGCACCGGCGAGTCGTCGGCGAAGCGATCGTCCTCCGTAGGCCAGGCGACCGTGCCCGGCGCCACGCCGTTGACCCGCACCGCCGGCGCGAGCTCCAGCGCCAGCGCCCGCGTCGCCATCGCCAGCCCGGCCTTGGCGGTGCAATGATCGAGGTAGCCGCGCCACGGCTGATACCCGGCGACGTCGAGGATGTTGACGACGCTGCCCTGCGCGGCCGTCAGCGCCGCCGCCAAACCACGGGCGAGGGAGATCGGCGCGATGAGATTGACCTCGAGCACGCGGCGCAGGTCGGCGTCGCTGCGCTCGGCGAAGGCGCCGCGCTCGAAGCCCGCGGCGTTGTTGACCAGCAAGTCGAGGCGACCCGAGGCCGGACCGGCGGGGTCGCTGATCCGACGACACAGCTCGGCGCGCGCGTGCTCGTCGGCGAGGTCGGTGCACACAGGACCGAGACACGCGTCCCCCAGCCCGCGCGCGACCTCGGCGGCCGCATCGGCCGAATGATGGTAGTGCAACCACACGCGGTACCCGGCGGCCGCGAGCGCGAGGGAGATGGCGCGACCGACACGGATCGCACCGCCGGTGACCAGCGCGATGGGGGCATTCGAGGAGCTGCGCATCACCGCAGGGTACCGCGAGTCCACGGTCCCGGCCCCGCGCTGCCTGCGAAGCCCGGGCCGGCCCGGCCCCGCCCGGCCCGGACCGGGTGTTCGGGGCCCGCACGGCGGCGCTTTCGGCGATCGTGTGTGATCGGGTATACCGATCTCTGCGTGGATCATCCTCCGCCCTCCGAGCGCCGTCCTGCGATCGAACAAGCCGTCTCCGCGTTGCTGGCCGCGTGCGGGCTCGACCTCGGTCACAAGGATCTCGTCGGCACGCCGGTCCGCGTCGCCCGCGTGTGGACCGAAGAATTTTTGTCGGGCTTCGCCATGGACCCGGCGCAGATCCTCGGCGATCCGGTCGAGGGCGAGGGCGCATCGGAGCTGGTGGTCGTGCGCGGCCTGCCGTTCCACGGGATGTGCCCGCACCACCTGCTGCCGTACACGGGCACGGCCTCGGTCGCGTATCTGCCGTCGACGCGGCTCGCCGGCTTCGGCCGCCTCGGCGACCTCGTCACCTGCTTCACGCGGCGCCTCACCTTGCAAGAGCGGGCCTGCAACGACGTCGTCGACGCATTGATCGAGCACCTCGGCGCGCGCGGGGCCGGGTGCGTGATGCGGGCCCGTCACACCTGCCTGAGCGTGCCCGACAACAAGCACGGGGCAGAGGTCGTCACCAGCTCGCTGCGCGGGGACCTGCGCGACCGGGCCGACTTGCAGGCTCTCCTGTTCGCATGATCGCCTTGCACCTCTATCTGCTCCGCCACGGCGAGCCCGACCTCAAGGATGGCTTCTATGGCCACGAGGACGTCATGCTGTCGGAGCTCGGCCGCGGTCACGCAGCGGCGCAGGCCCGGGCCCTCGCGGGGAAGCAGCTCGCCGCGATCTACTGCTCCGACCTGCGACGCGCCAGCGACGGCGCCGCGCTGCTCGCGGCCGACAGCGGTCGTCCCACCCCGGTCGCGCTGCCGGCGTTGCGAGAGATGCACCTCGGCGTGCTCGAGCGCGTCCGCTTCGTCGATGCCCACGCGCGCCACCCGGAGCTGGTGGCCCGCGGTTATCAAAGCATGCTGTCGTTTCGCATGCCGGGCGGCGGCGAGAGCGTGCAAGACGTCGCGGACCGGGTGCTACCCTGCGTGCAAGAATTGATCGCCCGCCACCTGGCCGCGCCCGGCGAACCGACGCCGGCGGTGGCGATCGTCGCGCACAACACGGTGAACCGCGTGCTGCTCGCCTGCGCCGCCGGCCTCGGTCCATCCGCGTTCATCCGCTTCGAACAGGCGCTCGGCGCGATCAGTCGCGTCGACTTCTTCGCCCCCTGCGACCCCGCGGACCCGTGGGCCGCGGCCCGCCTCGCCCTCTCCAACTACGTCCCGGGCGCCGCGCCGTGATGCCAGTCCGTGTGCGCGGATACGCGCCCTGCGGGGCGGCCCCCAGCAAAGCCCGCGTGGCCGTTTCCTGGCCACCCGGACCCGGGAAGGTATAACGAGCAGACCCCCGGATGCTGAAAGCCAACGCAGTTCCGAACGCGCAGGTCCTGGCTTCACTGCCCGTCTTCCCGTTGCCCAATGTCGTGTTGCTGCCGGGGATGGTCCTGCCGCTCAACGTGTTCGAGCCGCGCTATCTCGAGCTCGTCGACCACGCGCGCCAGAACGGCCAGCACATCGGCGTGCCCCTGCTGTCGGCCGAGGACGGCAGCGGCACCGCGATCGAGCCGGTGTTCGGCATCGGCAAGCTGGTGTTTCATGTCAGCCTCCCCGACGGTCGCCGCATCATCCACCTCGAGGGCGTGTGCCGGGTCCGGGTCCTGCGCGAGCACGCCCAGGTCCACCGCTTCCGCGAGTTCGGCGTCACCCTGCTCGGCGAGCCGCGGCCGCTCGACATGCAGGCCGTCGCGGTGCTTCGCGCCCAGGTCGAACGCATCGCCCGCTACCGCGCAGAGGACGGCGAGAGCCTCGCGTCCCTGCTGTCGATCAGCGACGTCCGCGTGTTCCTCTACGCGCTGACCGCCTTCCTCCCCAGCCTCGAGCTGATGATCGCCCGCGAGGACAGCGAGCTGTTCTCCGACCGCCGCACCCTCGTCACGATGCAACAGCAGAGCCTCGACGCCGAGACCGCCGACGCCCGTGTCCGCTTCCTCAGCGAGCGCACCACCGCCGTCCTGATCCGCCTCAGCGAGATCTACGTCACTCCGCCGATCCTGCTTCAGTGACGCTCCGCGTCACGTGCTGCAGTGAAACAGCGCGTCACGGTTCGGCTTCAGTCACGCGCCGCGTCACGCCAGGCGTGACCGCTCAGGTCACGGTGCGCAGCAGGCTCGAGCGCTTGGGGCCGGTGGCGCTGGCCTTGCTGACCGCGAACGCGGCCTTCGCAGCGACCTCGGTCAGCACGCGGGCCTGCTCGCTGCCCGGTGCGCCCTCGACGACCGGTATGCCTGCCTCGCCGCCGTAGCTGACGCGATTATCGATCGGGACCTGGCCGAGCAGCTCGACGCCGAGCTCCTTCGCCAGCGCCACACCGCCGCCGCTGGCGAAGATGTGATCGCGGTGGCCACAGGCCGGGCAGGTGTAGTGGCTCATGTTCTCGACGACGCCGAGGATCGGGACCTCGAGCTTGTTGAACATGTTGACCGCGCGGCGCACGTCGATCAGCGCGACCTCCTGCGGGGTCGTGACGATGACGGCGCCGGTGATCGGGATCAGCTGCGCGAGCGAGAGCTGGGCGTCGCCGGTGCCGGGCGGCAGGTCGACGATCAGGTAGTCGACCTCGCCCCAGTTCACATCTTCCAGAAATTGCTTGAGCAGCTTGTGGATCATCGGCCCGCGCCAGATGACCGCGCTGCCCGGCTCGACGAAGAACGCGACGCTCATCACCGGGATCCCGCGAAAGATCGCCGGGCTGATGCGGTCGCCCTCGGCCGTGGTCGAGGTCTGCCGCGACGGCGCGCCGAGCATCTTCGGGACGCTCGGGCCGTAGATGTCGGCGTCGAGCACCGCCACGCGCGCGCCGAGCTGCTTGAGCGCCATCGCGATGTTGACGGAGACCGTGCTCTTGCCGACCCCGCCCTTGCCCGCCGCGACCGCGATGATGTTCTTCACCGTCGGTAACCGGTTGAGGTCCTGCCGGGCCGGCTTGCTCGGGACCCGCAGGCCGTACTCGATGCGCAGCGGCACGCCCGCAGCGCCGCACAGCGGCTCGATCGCCGCCCGCAGCGCCGCGTCCAGCTCTCCACGCAGCGGGAACCCGGGCGAGATCAGGTCGATCTTGAGGACGACCTCGTCGGCGCCGACGCGCGCCTCGGCGCGCCCGTCCGCCACCAGCTCGCGACCCGTCGCCGGGTCCTTGATCGAGGCGAGCGCCGCCTTCACCTGCTCGAGTGACACGCTCACGGCTTGGCCTCACCGGACCCGGAGACCGGGCCCTCGATCGCCGAGACATCGAGCAGGTTGGATTTTGGTAAGCGATGCCGCTGCAGCTCCGGCCCGGCGGCGCCTCCGGCCACGTGCTCGCGGATCAGGGCCTCGCCGAGCGCGGGGTCGATGCGGCCGTAGTAGGTCGCGCCCTCGCGCTCGTCGACGACCAGCACCGTCACGCCCGACTCGCACGACCCCAGGCAGGTGGCGCCCATGACGCGCAACGAGTGCTTGAGACCCAGCGCCTCGCGCTCGCCCTTCATGCGCTCGAGCACGGCATTGCTCCCGCGCGCCATGCAGCTGCCCTTCGGGTTGTCCGCGTCGCGCAGGTTCTGGCAGACGAACACGAGGGAGGTCGGCTGCTTCATGTGCGCTGGGGTACATACCACGGGGGCTTTGCGCGACCATCGACGGGCTTTATAGTTGGGGCGGAGCAACCGCACACCCTCGCCATGGCCGTCCTCGACATCGTCACGTACCCCGACCCCCGCCTGCGCGAGCCGACCTTCGACGTGCAGGACATCACCGCCGATGTCCGGCAGCTCGTGCGCGACCTGATCGACACGATGTACTCGCTCAACGCCGCGGGCATCGCTGCCATTCAGGTCGGCAGGCTCGAGCGCATCTTCATCATCGACGGCAAGGTCGCCGACCCCGAGTCAGGCGACGACGCCAGGCCGCTCGTGCTCATCAACCCCGAGCTCGTCGAGACCGGCCGCGGCCTCGCCGTCGCCGAGGAGGGCTGCCTCAGCTTCCCCAACGTGTTCGTCGACATCAAGCGCCCCCGCTGGGCCAAGCTCCGGGCGCTCGACGCCGACGGCCAGCAGTTCGAGGTCGACGGTGAGGGCCTGTTCGGCCGCGCCCTGCAACACGAACACGACCACCTCACCGGCCGCCTGATGATCGACCTCGTCGGTATGGTCAAAAAAGAGGTCATCAAGCGCAAGATGAAGCGCTGGCACAACGAGCACGACGGCAAGGCACCCCCGCCCCCGCCCAGCGTGCGCGACCTGGCCTGAGCCGATTGCCGCCCGGGCGTGACCCGCCCAAAGCGGGCCACGCGAGGTCCGGCGCGCTTACACGAGCGGCGTGCCGGCGGCGGCCGTGACGCTCTCGCCGAGCGAGGCGACGATCGTCAGCGCCGCCATGTGCACGATGTTGTCGACCGAGCAGTCGCGCTCGAGCACCGTGACCGGCCGGTCCATGCCGAGCAGGACGGGCCCGATCGCAGGCACGCCGCCGAGCTCGCGCATGAGCTTGTAGGCGACGTTGCCGGCCTCGAGGTTGGGGAAGATGAGGACGTTGGCCGGGCCGGTCAGGCGCGTCGACGGGAAGATGCGCTGTTGCAGGCCGAAGTCGACGGCGACGTTGGCCTGCATCTCGCCCTCGACCTCGAGGTCGGGGCGACGGCGGCGCAGCAGCTCGACGGCGCGGGCGACCATCGTGGAGCGGGGGTCACGGACGGACCCGAAGTTACTAAAGCTGAGCATGGCGACGCGGGGGACCGCCTCGAAGGTCTTGGCGGCGTCGGCGATCAGCTCGGCGACGTCGGCGAGGGTCTCGGCGTCCATGTCGACGTTCACGGTCGTGTCGCCGAAGAAGTACATGCCGTTCTTGTGCAGCATCAGGTACATGCCGGCGATCTTGCGGATGCCGGGGCGCAGGCCGATGATCTGCAGGGCCGGGCGGACCGTGTCGGAGTAGGCGAAGTTGAGGCCGGTGACGATGCCGTCGGCACGGCGCTCGGCGACCATCATCATGCCGAAGTGATTGCGCTCGCGCATCATCAGGCGGGACAGCTCGATGTTGATGCCCTTGCGCTCGCGCATGCGATGAAACTTGGCGGCGTACGCCTCGGCCTCGGTGTCGGTGCGCGGGTCGACGATGTCGTAGCTGCCGGGCAGCAGGTCGATCTCGTGGGACTTGAGGATCTTGGCGATCTTGTCGGGCTCGCCGAGCAGGATCGGCCGGGCGATGCGCTCCTCGGCGATGATCGACGCGGCCTTCAAGATCCTCGGGTCGTCACCCTCCGGCAGCACGATCGTGCGCGACGAGCCCGCGGCACGACGCATGAACTTGCGCATCACCGCCGTCGAGCCGCCCAGCAGCATCTGCAGGCGCTCGCGGTAGACCTCGATGTCGAGGGTCAGCTGCGCGACCCCCGAGTCCATCGCCGCCTTCGCCACCGCCGGTGCGACCCAGGTCAGCACGCGCGGGTCGAAGGGCTTGGGGATGATGTAGTCGGGCCCGAACCGGAACTCCTCGCCGTACGCGGTGTTGACGACCTGCGGCACGTCCTTGCGCGCCAGCTCGGCGAGCGCGTGGGCGGCCGCGACCTTCATCTCCTCGTTGATCTGCGTCGCGCGGACGTCGAGCGCGCCGCGGAAGATGAACGGGAAGCCAAGCACGTTGTTGACCTGGTTGGGATAGTCCGAGCGGCCCGTTGCAACAATCGCATCGGGCCGGACCGCTTTGGCGTCTGGCGGGGTAATCTCAGGGTCGGGGTTGGCCATTGCGAAGATAATCGGCTGCGGGGCCATGCCCTTGACCATGTCTTGCGTAATCGCGCCCGCCGCCGACAGGCCAAGCACGATGTCTGCGCCGTGCATCGCTTCTTTCAAAGTCCGCTTTTCGGTGACGATTGCATGTGCCGACTTAAATTGGTCCACGCCAGCGCGCCCGACATAGATCACACCCTTGGTGTCACACACCGTGACGTTTTCGTGGCGCACGCCCATCGATTTGATCAGCGCGGTGCAGGCCAGCGCCGAAGCGCCCGCGCCGTTGACCACCACTATGACGTCCTTGAACTCGCGCCCGGTCAGAAAGCAAGCGTTGACGAGCCCGGCGGCAGCGATGATCGCGGTGCCGTGCTGGTCATCGTGCATCACCGGGATCTTCATCCGGTCGCGCAGGGCTTGCTCGATTACAAAGCATTCGGGGGCCTTGATGTCTTCAAGATTGATGCCGCCGAAAGTGGGTTCCATCAGCGCGACGGCTTCGATGAACTTGTCGGGGTCTTCGGTATCGAGTTCGAT
>JAYUXQ010001311.1:0-2560 GCA_043752905.1 Nannocystis sp.
CCTGGGTGTGACGATCTTCGTGCTCTGTACCAACGAGATGCCGGACCTGATGCAGCTCCGGCGGATGAACGACGTCCGCCCCGAGTGCGACGCTCCGCCGGAGCTCGAGATGCTGGTCGCCGGCGCCCTGGCGTTGGACCCCGACGAGCGGATCGCCTCCGCTGCCGACATTCAGCGCCGCCTCGACGCGATAAAGACAGCGCGCGCGGACTTGACGTCGCCATACTTGTTCGCGGGCTGCTACGAGCTGCTCGAGCCGCTCGGGGTGGGTGCCAAGGGCGAGGTGCACCGGGCCTACCACATGGAAGAGCTCCGCTACGTGGCTCTCAAGCTCCCCGGCGCCCAGGCGAAGGACAACACGGAGGAGTGCATCCGATTTGCCTGCGAGGCGAAGGCCCTGAGTGTGACGCGGCACCCGTCGCTGCCCGAGCTGGTCGAGTGCCGCACGTCCCCCAAACACCCGCACCGCTACATCGCGATGGCGCTGGTGCGAGGCAAGCGGGCGAGTGAGTTCTGCGTGCGGCCGAGGTGCCTCAAGCCCGCCGACGTGATCGCAGTGGCGCACCAACTCGTCGGCGCGTTGACGGCCCTACACGCGCGCGGCATCTTGCACCGCGACCTGCATAACGGCAACGTGCTGATCGACATCGGACCCACGATCACCGCGACGATTTTAGATCTGGGGATGTGCGAGTTTACCGACCGCTACTACGCCGCGGTCGAGCAACGCTACCCCACACCGCCTGACCACCGAGTCAAGCTCGGGACCGGAGGAGCGGAGAAATTCGAATGGACGGCTCCGGAGGCCCGCGCCACGAAGGTTTGGACCGAAAAGTGCGACGTGTATTCGCTCGGCCTCCTGCTATACAAGCTGTTGACCGGCAGGCAACCGTTCAAGGGCAAGACGCGCGAGCTGGTGTCGCCCCAACAGTACGTGCCCGAATGTCCCGCGACGCTCGCCTCGGCGTTGCTCTCGGCGCTCCACGACGACCCGCTGGAGCGCGTGGACCTGCCAGGGCTGCTCGCCAAACTGGACGCTGCGTCCGACGAGCTGACCGAGAATGACGAGGACGAGGTCGCCGATGCGCTCCGTCAAACAGCCGAGCCACCGCTCCCGGTCGCCGCGCCTCCGATCACGCCGCCGACGCCAGTCCGGCCCCCGGTGGCCACGTCGCCGATGGGCGCGTCGGCCACGAGACCGCGTCGCGGCCGGTCGTGGGTGCGGCCCATGTTGGCGGTGGCGGCAGGAGTCGCGCTCGCGCTCGCGTGGTGGGGTCGCAGCCCGACTGCAACCATGGACCTGGACCCTGGCGCCGCAGCGAGTGTCCTGGCAACCGCTACGCGCAGCGAGCCAGCGCCCCCTCTCCCTGCCGTTGTGGCATCGACGGCGACGCCGAGGCTGCCGAAGATGCACGACGCACTCGATGCGGCCGCTCCCGAGTTGCGCCGTTGCTCCGCGCTCGTCGGGGAGCCCCTCGTCGTCGAGTTCACGACGATCGCGGGCGGCGATCGGTTCGACAGTGTAGCGAGCGGTAGCACCCTCGAGGCCGTGGATCGCTGCGTCCACAATGCAACCGCGGCCCTCCGGTTTCAGCCGCAAGCTCCCGAGAACTTCACCCAGGAGTACACCCCATGACCACCATGGTCTGCGCCCTCACAGCCCTCCTCATGTTCGATGCGGCGACGGCCCTCGCGTCGACGTCCGAGTGCCCGCTCACCGACAACCAGTGCAAGGCCAGGCTGTACGAGCGTCGGGCCGCGGCGGCACCGACGCCGGGCCAGCGCGCGCTCTATCTTCACAGTGCACATCGTTCGTACCTGTTCTTGTTCGTGAAGACAGGCGATGTGCGCGACCTGTGCGCCGCGCGGCGGACCTTCGACGCGAGCCTCGCGGTGGACGGCCAGCCGACAGCCCAGCGCGAAAAATTTGAGGCGGAACGTGACGACCTCGTCGCTCGCGAGCGCGAGCAGCACGCGCGTTGCCGGAGCGCGGCGAAGCGGCGCGTCCGGAAACCGGACCCGCCGCTGGTGGCTCACCAGCCGAGACCGGCATCACCCGGGTCGCCCTCGGGCTCCGTGCCAAGCCAGGCCGCGATCCCTGGCGAGCCGAACGACTCCAGCGTAACCAAGCCGCTGCCAGTCGACGGCATGCGGGTGGTCGAGCTTCGCCCGCCCGACGCGGCGAATCCGGTGCTCCCGATGCAGGAGCCGCCTGCGGACGATGCCCTCATGCCGGTGAACGCAGGTCGCGTGCGACTCATGCCGCGCGTGGATGGCCCGCGTCCTGGGCGAGGTGATGACCTGCGCCCTGATCGAGGTGGTGATCCGCGGCCCGGGCGAGGTCTCGTGATCGCTGGCGGGGTCACGCTCGGCGTCGCGGTCGCCCTCATGGCGGGGGCGGGGGTGACGGGTCGCCGCATGGCCGACACGCGACAGACGATCGTTGCGCTCGGCGATGGCGTCGATGGACACGTCACGACGGGACAGGACGCCGTGGAAGACGCCCTGCGCCAGGATTACTGGGCTGTGAAGCACCAGACAACGGCGCTGGCTCTCGGGG
>JAYUXQ010001312.1:0-2560 GCA_043752905.1 Nannocystis sp.
GTGTTCCCGGACAAGACCGGCCGCTCGTACGTGCTGCGCCGCATCATGCGTCGCGCGATCCGCTACGGAAACAACGTCGGCCTCGAGAAGTCGTTCTTCCACGAGATCTGCCGCAAGGTGGTCGAGGACTTCGGCGAGGCCTACCCGCAGCTCGTCGAGCGTGCGGGCACGATCGACGAGGTCGTGCGCATCGAGGAGGACGCGTTTCGTCGCACGCTCAGCCGCGGCCTCAAGCGCCTCGAGGCCGCGCTCACCGACCTCGACCCGCAGCACACCAGCTTCCCGGCGGCCGTCGCTGCCGACCTCTACGACACATACGGCTTCCCGGTCGACGTCACCGGCATCATCGTCAAGGAGAAGGGTTTGACCCTCGACGAGGACGCCGTCGAGGCCGCGATCCGTCAGCGCCAGGGTCAGGACGGGACCGTCGCCAGTTCGCTCGGCAGCGACAGGGCGATCGGCGACCTCTACTTCAAGCTCAAGGAGAAGCACGCCCCGAGCGCCACCTTCAGCGGCTACGCGGCGACCACCGGCACGGGCATCGTGCTCGCGCTGGCCGTCGACGGCAAGGAGGTCGACGAGGCCCACGCGGGCGCGCGCGTCGAGTTCGTCGTCGACAGCACGCCGTTTTACGCCGAGAGCGGCGGCCAGATCGGCGACACTGGTCGCGCCTTCGCCGACGGCCTCGAGCTCGAGATCTCCGACACCCACAAGCCGACCGGCGACCTGCACGTCCACCGCGGCGAGCTACGCCAGGGCACGTTGCGCGTCGGTCAACAGATCACCCTCGAGGTCGACGGCGAGCGCCGCGCGGCCATCCGTCGCAATCACAGCGCGACCCACCTGCTGCATCACGCGCTGCGGGCCGTGCTCGGCACCCACGTGGCCCAGAAGGGCTCCCTGGTCGCCCCCGACCGCCTGCGCTTCGACTTCTCCCACACCCGCCCGCTGACGCTCGACCAGCGCCAGGAGATCGAGCGGCGCGTCAACGCCGAGGTCCTGCGCAACAAGGACAGCGAGATCAGGAACCTCTCGATGGACGACGCCCGCAAGACCGGCGCGATCGGCCTGTTCGAGGCCAAGTACGGCGAGGTCGTGCGCGTGATCAGCATCGGCGGCGAGAGCATCGAGCTTTGCGGTGGCACCCACGTCGACCGCGCCGGTGACATCGGCCTGTTCGCGATCGTCAGCGAGGCCGGCATCGCCCAGGGCGTGCGTCGCATCGAGGCCGTCACCGGCATGAACGCGCTGGCGTATCTGCAACAGACCACGCAGATCCTCGGCGAGGCCGCGAGCCAGCTGCACGCCGCGGGCCCGCAGGAGGTGCTCGCCAAGCTCGAGCGCCTGCGTCAGGACGTCCGCGCCCGTGAGCGCGAGATCAGCGAGCTGCAGCGCAAGCTGACCGTCGGTAGCGGCGGCGGGGCAGGGGACACCGTCCTCGAGGTCCACGGCGTCAAGCTGCTGACCAAGCTCGTCACCGTCGGCGACCCCAAGGCGCTGCGCGAGGCCGCGGACGCCCTGCGTGACCGGCTCGGCTCCGGTGTCGTCGTCCTCGGCGCCGAGCGCGACGGCAAGGCCAACCTGCTGGTCGCCGTCACCAGGGACCTTCAGGGAAAGATCCACGCCGGCAACCTCATCGCTGCGATCGCCGGGCACGTCGAGGGTCGCGGTGGCGGTCGCCCCGAGCTCGCGCAGGCCGGCGGCACCAACCCGGCCGGGCTCCCGAAGGCCCTCGAAGCGGCCCGCGAAGCCCTCGCGGCGCAGCTCGGCGTCTGACCCCGAATATCATCCGAACGGACCGAGTCGGCCGCCGTGGTCCACGGGCCGCGGCGGCGAGGTGGCCGCCCGACCCACGCGCCCGCTTCCTGCCTACAGGAGGCCATCGCGGACTGATCGCCGTTAACTTCGGCGAACGTCCCACGCGAGCGCGTGGGGCCCTCTCGCGTTGGTGGCGGCGCCTGTGATAGCGTCGTCGTGGCATGGACCTGAGCACGTTGCTCGCCCGCGAGGGCATCGAGGCGGGTGAGCTCGACGCCCTGGTCAAGTGGGCGAGGCAGCGCGCCACGGCGCTCGTCACCGGCATCGAGCCCGGCTCGGCGATCGCCGAGGCGCTCGGGGCCGCATTCGAGCACGCGCGGAACCCCGGCGGTACGCCCGTCCCGCGCCCGACGACGCCCAGCGCTCCTCGCCCGATCGCCCGCGCCGTCAGCAAGCCGTACCTCGGCGCCGCGGTCGAGGCCGCGCTGAGCGGCAAGCAGGAGGACCTCGACCTGGCCCTCGAGACAGCCGACGCGCAGGCCGACGACCTCGACCTCGAGATGCCTGTCCTCGAGGACAGCCCACCCCCGAAGCCCGCACCCGTCGTCGCAGCCACACCTGCACCCGCGTCCGCAGCGGAGCCCGAGCTCGACGACAACGACCCCTCGATCGGCGGCTTCAACCGCTTCGCCTTCAGCTTTCGCCGCCGCGAGGCCGAGCGGGCCGCGGCCGAGGAGAGCCGCTCGAAGATCACGCGCGAGTTCGACCACCACGCCGAGGACGCCACCATGTCCGGCGAGTG
>JAYUXQ010001313.1:0-6392 GCA_043752905.1 Nannocystis sp.
GCTGAGAGCATCGGCGCCACTCGCGGGCTTGTTGAGCCTTGGGGCGCGCGCCGCTCGACCCAGTGAGTCGAAGCGCCACACCGAGCGTGACGGCGCGCAAAATGCCAGAACCTCGGGAGCGATCGCTCGCGACGCTGGCGGTGATGGCGTCACTCACCTCGTCCGGGCGGGTGAAGCCGAGGGACCGCCTACGCCAACCTGGTGGTGTTCGGCGGCGTCGTGACTCGGGTCAGCCAGCGGCCGGCGCCGCATCTCGTGATTGCCGATGTAGAGCTTCACCCCGCAGACCCACGTCCGCTGCCTGGACTTGGCAGAGTTGGAGGTCAGCCTGCCCACGATGACCGTACAGTCGATCTCCATTGAGAACGCACATTTGAGTGTGTATCAGGTCGACACCCAACCGGCGCAGATGACCAGCGGTGCATTCACCTACACTCCCGGCACGATCCACGCCATCATGACCGCAACCGCAGCGGGTGTCCCGATCATGCTCATGGGCGCCAATAGCGGCACAGCCACGGGCCTGCTGTCTCCCGGGTCCGACTCGCTGACGTTCTCGGGTCTAACCTTCGACTACAGCGACAGCGTGATCGCCGCTGAATTGCAGGTCGACATCGTCGGCGACTATACCGAGCGCGGGCCAACCGCGGTCATCGTTCCCGTCAACGTCCCCATCGGTTGCAGCGATCCAGTCACGTTCCGGGCTGCCAGTTCCGACCCCGACGGCCAGACTCTGACCCACCTCTGGTGGGTCCCGGGGATCTCGGTGGATACGGGAAATACCCTTGACCTCGTGCTGGCGAACGGCACTTACCCGATCGGGCTCATCTCGAAGGATCCGAACGGGCACCTCGATGCGACGGCGATTCAATACAGGAGGACCTGTCGGTGATTGACGTGCGCCTCACCGGCTTATTGCTGGTCGGCCTCCTGGGCTGCGGTGATACTCCCGATGATGCCTTCGTCAGCGAATACTTCGAGATCGAGCCGTCCGACAGCGAAGTGCTGTGCCGCGGCCTCCTCGAGGACATGGAGGCACAGTTCGCGCGCGTCACGGACGTGCTCGATCTTCCTACCATGTCGCCGTTTCAGATCGAATATGGCCCGTCCGCAGTCGAAAAGCATTGCAGCATTTTTGGAGTACCAGACATTCCCGGTTGCACTGTGGGCTTACTCGACCGTACGATCATCGCCACGGGTTATAGTGCGCTCTACCATGAGATCGTACATGGCGTCCGGAGAGGTAACGGTAAGCATGGATCCAATTTCTTCGAGGAAGGTATCGCGGAGGTGCTCTCTGGTTTTCGCCCGTTTCCTTACATAGTCGAAATGCGGGCTGCAGACATCGAACGGGGCCCAAAATTCCTGGCAATGCTCTCGGGAGCTGAAATTAAAGGATACGACTACGCGATCGCCGGACATTTCATGTCGTGGCTGTTCGCCGAATTCGGAGACACCACGGTGGCCGAATTCCTCAACGACGACAACTTCGGGACCGATGTCGAGGCGGTCTTCGCCGGTCACTTTGGCATGTCGCTGGAGGCCGCAGAGACGCTCTGGCGCACCTCCTCGGAGGTGAGCTACACCTGGGGCAACGTCTGCGACCCTGCGCGCGACCTCGCGTGGGACGGCTCGGCGATCGAGTTCACCGGGCGCGTGGATTGTGATGCCGCGAACACCATAGGACCGTCGATCCTGGGGACGATCCGGGCACGCAGCCATTGTTTCACGCCCGAGCAGGCTGGATCGTTGCGCGTCGAGTTCATGGCGACCAGCGGCGCCGCGGAGTTTCGCCAGCAGTACTGCACGGGTCCGGGCGGCCCTCTCTCGCCGGAGCACTATCAGGATAAGAAGGTCCTGGCCGGCGAGACCATCAATCTCCCATGTTCGCACTGCACCTGGGAGGCGGTGATCGCCACCGAACTCGATGCGCCGATCGACTTCGTGTTGCGACTGAGCCAGCCCTGATTACCCGTCATCCGACCACGAGTCTACGATCCGTCAGACCGTCTTCAGTCCGAGTCGCAGTCGCTACGTCACCGCGGGCGACCCTACCACGTGGCCAGAGCACCGGGCACATCTTTACGCGGGCGTCCGGGTTAGGTACCATCGCCCGAAGTGCCCAGGCCTTCGTCGCGCGTCTTTCCGGTCCCGGATCTTGAGCCTGTCCCCGGGGACATGTCCGATCGGAGCGCCGCGGTATGAATGGTCAGGTTTCGTCGCCTCCGCGCCGCTGGCCCCTCGTCGCGTTCGTGCTCGCCCTCGCGCTCGCGGTACTGTGGTGGCTGCGAGGCCGCGAGGCCGCGCCGGTCGAGCTCCCCGCCGACGCTGCCACCGCGGACAGATCGCAGGCCGCCCTCACCGGCCCACGCGCGCGCGCCGAGCCGACGATCGATCTCTTGCGCAGCCAGCGGGCATCGATCACCGGCACCGTGACCGACCTGCAACACCGCCCGATCGCTGGCGCGCAGGTGTGCGCCACCGCGGAGTCGCAGCGTCTGGCCTCCAGCGACACCCGCCGCGCCGTGTGCACCACGAGCGGGAAAGCCGGTCAATACCG
Source organism: Nannocystis sp. (assembly GCA_043752905.1). Classification (GTDB taxonomy): domain Bacteria; phylum Myxococcota_A; class Polyangia; order Nannocystales; family Nannocystaceae; genus Nannocystis. The sequence continues at coordinate 2,561 of JAYUXQ010001313.1, forward strand.
GCTCGATCAACTGTTCCCGGTCCGACACATGGTCGTGGCCAGCGCGGCCGGCCACATCCCGGCCCGCTTTCATCGCGGCGAGGGTGCGAAGCGACGCGAGTACGTCGAGCTGCGCGCCGCCCAGGAGACGCCCGGCGTCGACATCCAGCTCGAGGGCGGCGGCGTCGAGATCCACGGCACCGTCAAGGACCTCAGCGGCGGCGCGATCGAGGGGGCGCAGGTCACGGCCGGCGAGGGCGTGTCCTTCAGCGAGGCCGACGGCCGCTTCAGCGCGTGGGTGCGTCCGGGCGGGGTGTGGCTCTCGGCCCAGGCCGATGGCTACGCTGGCGGCTACGAGGAGGGCGTCGCGCCGGGTCACGTCTTCGAGGTGTTCCTGACCCCCGAATCGGTGCTGATCGGCAAGGTCGTGCGCGCGGGCGACGGCAGCCCGGTCGAGGGCGCCCGCGTGCTGGCCTCGGCGAATTCCTGGGGTTACGGATCGGCGGCCTTCACCGATGCCAGTGGCGCCTTTCGCATCGACGGCCTGCAGCCCGGCCCTTACAAGCCGCGCGCCGAGTCCGATGATACCGTCGGCCAGGCCACCGAGCAGACGATCCTCGGGCTCGGCGAGACCTCGGCCGCGATCGTCGTCACCGTGCACCCTGCATTTTACGTCGAGGGGGCGATCGTCGTCGCTGGCGGCGGCGACACCTGCGACCGCGGCGAGCTCACGCTCAACGACAAGGCCGCGAATCGCAGCGGCCGCGCGTCCGACGAGGGTGACGGCGTGATGCGCGTGCGTGGCCTGCTACCCGGCGACTACGAGGTCTGGGCCGGTTGTAATGGCTTTGTCCCCGAGGAGCGCTATCCCCACGTGATCGTCGCCGACCACAGCGTCACCGGCGTGCGCTGGCAGGTGTCGCCGGGTCAGACGATCCGCGGCACTGTACAGGGCGGCGGCAAGCCGGTGCCGCGGGTCAGCGTGTACGCCAACGCGAAGTCCGACCCGAACCAGCCGCGCGCCCACCAGACCGAGACCTGGGGCGGTCAGACCGACGAACGCGGCGGCTTCGAGCTCGCCGGTCTGCTGCCCGGGCGCTACACGATCGGCGTATCCGCGTACTCGCCCCCACGCGCGACCCCGCCGAAGCCGATCGAGGTGACCTTGCCCAAAGGACAGGACCTCGACGGCGTGAAGATCGATCTGCCGGCCACCGGCGAGGTCAAGGGCCACGTCCGCGACGAGAAGGGCCAGCCGATCCCCAAGCTCCAGATCACCCTGAACAGCGGCGTCCAGTACCAGTACGCCACCGCCGCCGACGACGGCAGCTTCAGCTTCCCGCACGTCGCCGCCGGCGAGTATCGCGTCATGGCGCAGAGCGGCTGGAACGACACCATGCGGGCCCCGGGCACCAGCGACGACGACCTCCAGGGTGAAAAAGTCAGCGTGCGCGCCGGCAGCGTCGAATCTGTCGCGCTCGTCATCGAGGCCCGCAGCAGCGCGCTCTCCGGGGTCGTGCGCGACGCCGACGGCGGGCCGGTGGCCGACGCCTTCGTCGAGGCCACGCGCGAGTCGACCAGCGCCACCAAGGCGGCCGGCGGCGCCATGCGCGAGGGCCGATGGGGCAGCTTCTTCGGCACCCCGCACCTCACCGACCAGGACGGCCGCTTCACGCTCGAAGGCCTCGCCGCCGCCCCGCACACCGTCCGCGCCCACCGCAAGGGCGGCGGCGAGGCCTTCGCCGAGCACGTCGAGCCCGGCGGCGACCTGGTCCTGACGATCGCCGGCACCGGTCGTATGAGCGGCACGATCACCGCCCCCGGTGGCGCCGTACCGGAGGACTTCACCGTCTCGGTCACCGAGGAGACCACCGGCTTTCGTCGTTACGACAGCTTCTTTCGCACCCGCGGTGAATGGAGCCTGCCCGAGCTGCCGGCCGGCAAGTACAAGGTCAAGGTCAGCGCCGGCTCCGGCGTCGCCGAGCTCGAGGCCAGCATGGCCGCCGGCCAGGACACCACCGGCGTGCGCGTCGAGCTGGCGCCCAAGGTCACCGTGCGCGGCACCGTCGTCGACCTCGAGGGCAAGCCGGTCGCCGGCATGGAGGTCTCGGTCTCGGGCGCCAACTCGTGGGGTGGCGGCGACGAGGAGAAGCGCAACATCACCGACGCGACCGGCCGCTACGAGGTCCAGCACGCGCCGACCGGCAAGGTGAACGTGCGCGTCTCGCCGCGCAACTGGCAGGACGGCGAGCACAACCACGCCTCGATGCCCGCGGTGATCACCGCGAGCGGAGACGCCGTCGAGTTGCCGCCGATCCGCGTCAGCAAGCGCCGCCTCGAGCGCGACGAGGTCGACGGCGACTTCGGCCACAGCTTCAAGGAGCCCGAGCCCGGCGCCGACCCGATGCTGCGCCGCCTCGTCGTCGCGGTGGTCCGCCCCGGCAGCCCCGCCGCCGCCGCCGGCCTCAAGCCCGGCGACGAGGTCATCGGCATCGACGGCCAGGACGTCACCGGCGCCAACACCTACCTGATGTACAGCCTCACCCGCGTGCCGGTCGGCACCGTGGTGAACTTCGGCCTCGCCGGCGGCGCGAGCCTGGCGATCACGGCCGGCCCGCGCCCGTGATCACCCGCGCCCCGGCCCCGGCGGGTCGAGCGTGAACTACTCGCATTGCGCCATCTCCGTGCACGTCCAGCGCTGCGGGCTCGGCCGGAGGTGGCGCCACGCTCGCGGGATCCACGGTGCTCACCGGCTGCGGTGCGACCCCATCGGGGGTCGACGCCCGCCCTGGTGCGGGCGAGCGCATGGAGCGCTGGCGATCTAAACGGCCACCTCAAGCAACAACCCCGCCGGCCGCCGAGAAGTGATAGGAATGGGCGATGGATCGCCTCGCGCAGCTCGAGCAAGACGGTTATATGATCCTTGAGCGCGTGCTGGACCCGGCCGCCTGCGACGAGCTGGCGGCGGCGATCGAGCGCCTCGAGCGCGAGCTAAACGTCGGCCCGGCGCACGACATCTTCCAGGGCCTGAGCACCGTGCGGATCTACAATTTGCTGGCCCACGGCGCGCTGTTCGAGCGTTTGGCCGAGCACCCGCAGGTGCTGCCATGGGCGGAGCAGGTGCTCGACCGCGGCTGCCTGATCTCGTCGATGTCCTCGATCGCTATCGGCCCGGGCGAGGCGCCGCAGCCGGTGCACGCCGACGATCAGCTGATCCCGCTGCCCCGGCCGCACGTGCCGATCGTGTGCAACACAATGTGGGCGATCACCGAATTCACCGCGGACAACGGCGCGACCCGCCTCGTGCCCGGCTCGCACCGGTCGGCGGAGGCGCCCGACCCGTTCGCGGAGCACGATACGATCGCGGCCGCGATGCCGCGCGGGAGCGTGCTCGTATACCACGGGAGCCTGTGGCACGGCGGCGGCGCCAACCACAGCGACCAGCGCCGCGTCGGCCTCGCCCTCAACTACTGCGCCGGATGGATCCGTCAGCAGGAAAATCAGCAGCTCGGCATCCCGCTGGAGGTCGCGCGCGGCTTCTCGCCGCGCCTGCGCAAGCTCGCCGGCTTCGGCCTGTACAAGCGCGTCATCGGCCACATCGACCGCTGCAGCCCCGAGGACCTGCTTGATGGGGTCCCGCCGCGTCCGGTCGTCGGCGAGTTTTAGCCCCGCCGGTCTCGCTCCCATTGAGCGAGCAGGCCGTAGCCCCGCCGCCACCGCCGGCCTCAAGCCCGGCGACGAGGTTATTGGCATCGACGGCCAAGACGTCACCGGCGCAAACGCCTACCTGCTGTACAGCCTCACCCCCGCCGCTACCGCGATCCCCTGTACTTCGTCGACCGCATGGCCTTCG
>JAYUXQ010001314.1:0-6391 GCA_043752905.1 Nannocystis sp.
CGTAGTCGGCGCGCAAGTCTGGATAGAGGTCATTGCGGAAGGTGTCGGCGTGCTCCGGGCCAAACGCGGCCTCGATGCCGCGCAGTGCCAGGTTCATGACGGCGAGGCGGCGCGTGGTGGCGTTGCTCTCCTGGCCATAGATGCTGATGTCGCCGATCCGGCCGCCGTGGGCTTCGACGAATTTTTCAGACTGCACGAACATGCCGCCCGAGCCGCAGGCAGGGTCGTAGACGCTGCCGCCGGTCGGGGCGAGCATGGCGACCAGTAGCCGCACGACCGAGCTCGGCGTATAGAACTGGCCGCCGTTTTTCCCCTCGGCGGAGGCGAAGCGGGTCAGGAAATATTCGTAGATCCTTCCGAGGAGATCGCGGCCGCGTTGTTCGGCGTGGCCGAGGTCGGCGAACAGGCGCACGAGCTCGCCGAGCAGCGGGTCCTCGAGGCCGGGGCGTTGATAGATCTGCGGGAGCACGCCGCGAAGGGCGGGGTTCTCGGCCTCGATCGCGGCCATCGCGGCGTCGATCGTGCGACCGAGGTGGGGCGCGTGGCTGGCGGCCTCGATCGCGCGCCAGCGGGCGGCCGCGGGCACGAAGAAGGCGCGCGGGCTGACGTAGGCGGCCGGGTCCTCGGCCGGCAGGCCCTGGGCGCCGAGGTGGGCGCGGCGCAGCTCGAAGGCGTCGGAGACGTACTTGAGGAACAGCAGGCCGAGCGCGACGTGCTTGTACTCGGCGGCGTCCATGTTGCTGCGCAGCTTGTCGGCGGCCTGCCACAGGGTGGCCTCGAAGCCGAGCTCGCCACGGCGCGGCGGCGCGATCTCGGGGCCGGGCCTGGTGGCGGGCTTGCGGCGACGCAGGCGCGTGACATTGGCGGGCAGGTCGTCGTCGTTGTCGGGGATCGGCGGTGTCGGCGAGCGATCGTCCAGGGGGCTGGTGCCCGCGACGCGCAGGGTGGGGGCGACGGCCCGGAGCTTGAACGGGAGCGCGGTCGGTTCGGGCGGTGCGGCGGGTCCGGCGGGCTCGAGCAGCGTGGCGGGGTCGAGCAGCTCGGCGTCGTCGTCGGGTCCCAGGGCGATGGACTCGGCGAGAGCGGCCGGGTCACGCAGCTGCGGCAGGCGGTGTACGCGGGCGATCGCCCGGAGCTCTCCCTCGCTGAGCAGCGCGAGGAGGTCACGAAAGCGGCGATCCGGGAGCATCGCCAGCTGGACCTGGAGGTCTCTCCTGGTGCGTGCGGGCGCAACCCCGAGGCTGCGGGCCAACTCGGCGAGGCGGGGTTTGCCCAGCGTCTCGAGGACCGCGTGCTTGGGGATGTAGAGCATGGCCGTGGGCCGGGGTTTTACGACATTTGCCGCGCATCGGACACGTCATCGGGGCCACGAACCGTCCCGGGCGCGCCGGGCTCGGTTGACAGGTCCGGCGAAGCGTCGCATCGTCGATGCCGACAGGCACGATCCAGTTGGCGTGCTGTCATGTCTCACGCAAGAAAGTCGGAAGCGAAGAAGGAATGTCGAGAAAACTCTTTGTTGGTGGTCTGAGCTGGAACACGACGGATGATGGCCTGAAGGAGGCCTTTAGCCGGTTTGGCGTGGTCACGGAGGCCAAGGTCGTGATGGACCGCGAGACCGGTCGCTCGCGTGGATTCGGGTTCGTGTCCTACCAGGAGGCCACGGACGGCGCAGCCGCCCAGCAGGCGATGGACGGCGCGTCGCTCGATGGTCGCTCGATCCGCGTCAACGCTGCCGAGGACAAGCCCCGCACGGGCGGCGGCGGCGGCGGTGGTGGCGGCGGCGGTGGCGGCGGACGTGGCGGTGGTCGCTGAGAGCCCACTCGCTCGACGCAAAGCACCCGGACCCCGGAGGGGTCCGGGTTCTTCAATGCCCAAAAAATGACCCGGGATGGCCGGACGGGCGCTGGCTGGCGGCTCGACGGTGTAAGAGCACCGAGGTAGACCGACGTGGACCAAAACTGAAAGAGACGCTGTCCCCGAGGGGAGAGCGTCTCTTTGTGGTGACTCCGGGATGAACCGGGATGAACCCGGATGAACCGGGATGAACCAGACCGCTCAGCGCTTGCTGAACTGGAAGCGGGCGCGGGCGCCGGCGCGGCCGTACTTCTTGCGCTCGACTTTGCGGGCGTCGCGGGTGAGGTAGCCGGGCTTCTTGAGGGAGTCGCGGAACTCGGCGGCGATGCGCAGGAGGGCGCGGGCGATGCCGAGGCGGACGGCGCCGGCCTGGCCGGACAGACCGCCACCCTTGCAGGTCGCCCAGATGTCGTACTTCTCGCGCGTGCCGGTCGCGTTGAGCGGCTGCTCGATGAGCTTCATGTTCGTGGGGCGAGCCAGGTAGGCGTCGGCGTCACGATTGTTGATGATGATCTTGCCCTCGCCGGGGAACAGCCACACACGGGCGACCGCGCGCTTGCGGCGACCGGTGGCATAAAACTTCATGGTGTCTTTGGCCATAGGAATGAATTACGAGTGGGGCAGCGTGTGGGGCTTGGGCTGCTGGGCGTCGTGGGGGTGCTCCCCGCCGGCGTAGACCTTGAGCTTGCTGTACGTGGCGCGGCCGAGGGGCGAGCGCGGAAGCATACGACGGACGGCGATCTTGATCACCTCTTCGGGCTTCTTGGCGAGCATGTTGCGCGCGCTGCACTCCTTCAAGCCGCCGGGGAACCCGGAGTTGAAGCGGTACAGCTTGTCATCGAGCTTGGTGCCGCTCAGGACGACCTTCTCCGCGTTGATGCAGACGACGAAGTCGCCGACATCCATGTGCGGGGTGAAGGTGGTCTTGTGCTTACCACGGAGGATGTTGGCGATCTGGCTCGCTGCACGGCCGACGGTCAGACCAGCGAGGTCGACCAACAGCCAGTCACGGCGGACATCTGCGATGTTGGGGTAGTGGGTACCCATGGGAAGCGGATGGATACGCGAGCCATCTGGGGCTGTCAAGCGCCCGGCCGGGCCGGGCGAGTCGGTGGAAGCGGCGTCGCAGGGGGTCGAAAGCCCGGTTTGGCGGGCTCTCGCCGGGTACCGGGACCGCGCCGTGGCGGTGTGAGCGATGACGGGTACGAGCGATCTCCGGCGAGCGCGCGCGAGACGGGAGGCAGGGTGGAACGGTCGGCCAGTCGGGGCCAGTCGGGGCAGGTCGGGGCCAGGTCGAGTGAGGTCGGCCAGTTCGGGTGAGGCGGTGCCACTGGCGCGCTGGGCGGCCGCCCTGGAAGGGTGACATACTGGGGCCGGCGTGACCTCGGCCGTCAAGATCCTCATTGCCGACGACTCGGCCAGCGACCGGGCCGCCGCGCGCGGCATCCTCAACGATGCTGGGTACAGCGTCGTCGAGGCGACCGACGGCCAGCAGGTCCTCGACATCTTTCAACGCGAGCGCCCGGCGATGGTGCTGCTCGACGTGGTGATGCCGAAGATCGGCGGCCTCGAGGTGTGTCGGATCCTCAAGGCCAAGTCGACCGGCTACTTGCCGGTGTTGATGGTCAGCACGCGCAACTCGGTCAACGCGCGCGTCGAGGGTCTGCGCAGCGGCGCCGACGATTACCTCGGCAAGCCCTACGACAGCGAGGAGCTGCGGCTGCGCGTCGAGGTGCTGCTGCGGACGCGGGCGGCCTTCGACGGTCGACGCGACGCGGCCGCGGACGCCCAGGCGGGTGGACCGCCGGCGCGGGTCGAGCTGCCGACGGAGGAGCTGCACCGGCGCATGCAGGAGGAGTTCGCGCGGGCCGAGCGCTACAGCGATCCGCTCGCGTGCCTGCGCATCGAGGTCGACGGCCCCGAGGATCGGGCGACGGCGCTGACCGAGGCGCTACGCGGCGTGATCGAGACGCACGTCCGCAAGATCGACCTCGTGATGAAGATCGACGGGCGGGGCTACTTGCTGATGTTGCCGAACACGCACTTCCCCGGCGCCCTGACGGTGGCCGAGCGGATCTCCCGGGAGACGCGGCGACCGCAGCGCGGCGAGGCACAGGCCGGGTTCACGGTGTCGATCGGGGTGTCCTTCTTCCCCAACAAGGACACGCACACGCTGCAGAACATGCTCGAGCTGGTCCATGCCGCCCTCGACCGGGCCCGGCGCGAGCAAGGCGGAAAGATCTGCCTGTTCCAGCACCAGGGCTACCTCTACGCCCCCGACGATTGAGGGCCCTCATGACGCCCAAAACCCCATGATGCTGCGCCGCCACGCGATCGCTCCCGTCCGCTCCGTGCTGATCTATCCACGGGAGGACGGACGCGCGAGGACCACCCTGATCGACGCGGTCGATTTCCTGCGCAAGGAGGGCGTGGCGGTGGCTGTCCCGAAGGACATGGCCGAAGGGTCTGTTGGGGCGGTCGACGGCGCGACGCTGGTCGCCGCGCAGGCGCTCGCGGGGGTCGACCTCATCGTCGCGCTCGGTGGTGACGGCACGCTGCTGCGCGCGAGTCGCTGGGCCGCGCGGGCCGGCATCCCGGTGCTGGGGATCAACCTCGGTGAGCTCGGCTTCCTGACCGCGTACCACCGCGACGAGGCGCTCGTCGGGCTGGCGGCGGCGGTCGCCGGCGAGCTGTCGTGGGAGCCGCGCATGCGCATGTACGTCGAGGTTCGCCGCGGCGAGAGCTTGCTGGCGCGCGAGACGGCGTGCAACGACGCGTACATCAAGCACGGTGATGTGCCGCGGCTGCTGTCGCTGGCGACCGAGGTCTCGGGCCAGCACATGGCGACGTACAAGGCGGACGGCCTGATCATCAGCACGCCGATGGGCTCGACGGCCTACAACCTGGCGGCGGGCGGCCCGATCGTGGCCCCCGGCACGGAGTGCCTGACGATCACGCCGATCTGCCCGCACAGCCTCACGCACAGGCCGGTGGTGGTCTCGGGCGAGTCGGAGATCCGCATCACCTACGCGGGTCCCAACGACATCAGCGCGGCGTTCCTGACGGTCGACGGGCAGCGCAGCGTCGAGCTGCAACTCGGTGACGTCGTCGTGGCGACCGCCGCCGACGAGCCGCTCAAGTTGTGCCCGCCAGCGACCAGCGTGTTCCGGGTGCTGGCGACCAAGCTCGGCTGGAACCGCGGCGACGCGGACGCGTGAGGCGGCTACAGGCAGAGGGCGTCGAGGTCGTGGGAGGTCTGGGGCCGCGGGTAGAACACCAGGTAATCACAGAGCTGACACAACCCCGGCTTGCTCGTGTCGAACAGCGGGAACAACCGGTCGACCGCGGACATGCCGGCCGGCGGCACCTGATCCGGGCGGATCGCCGGCGACGCAGGGGCTCCCGGTGAACGGTGCTCGTAGCAGCGGCGCGCGGGCGAGCGCCGGGCCGGCCCGACGCATGGATGTACCGCTGTCGTCGGCGAGCGGGACGGGCATGCGCGAGCGCGTCGGGTCGCGCACGCGCAGCGCCTCCGCGAGCGTCCAATTCGTCGTCACGATCTCGCGCTCACGGGGGGCGACGGGCTCACCAGAGCAGGTTGCGGCGCGGGAAGACGATGCGGTCGTCGTCGTCCTTGGCGAGGATCCAGTAGCCGTCGTCGCCCTGGTACACGCCGACGATCGGGACGCCGAGCGGCTTGCTCTCGAGGAACAACATCGCCTCGGGGCTTTGAGAGATGTCCGTCAGACCCGCCACCCGTACCGCGCGGGACTGCGGATCCCAGGCGTCGCCCAGGACGCGCGCCTCGGCGGTGTTGTAGCGGACGCTCTCCTTGGTCGGGAGGTCCTGCAGCGTCGGGAGGTGGGTGTCAGCTTCGGCGTTGGACATGCAGCGTCACCTGAACATGGCGCGCACGGGGGGTCAAGCGAGGTGGCCCCGGTGAACGGTGTTCGTGCGGGTAGCTGGCGCTGAAGAGGCGACCCGGAGGCGAGTTCGGGACGGTCCGCATTCTTCTTTGGCGGGACCGGGTTGCTCTGCGAGGCCATTTTTCTCTGCGAGGCCATTTTTTCTGCGAGGCCATTTTCCTCTGCGAGGCCGGAGAATACTGACGGCGCGCCGGGCGAACGGGGCGTGGACCGGCCGCGCTTGCTCTGAACTGGATCACGCGAGGCTCTGGATGTTCGGGGTCGCTCGGGCGGGGGGCGGCTGTGCTACATCCGCCGCGTGCTCAGCTACTTGCACATCCGGGGACTGGCCCTGCTCGACGACGTCGCCCTGGAGCTCGGGCGTGGCATGAACGTGCTCACGGGAGAGACGGGGGCGGGCAAGTCGATCATCGTCGACGCGCTGGCGCTGCTGCGTGGCGCGAGGGGGCGGGCCGAGCTGGTCCGCCAGGGGGCCGACTCGGCCCGGGTGGAGGCGCAGTTCGAGCTCGATGCGCCGGCACAGGGTCGCATCGCGCCCGTGCTCGCCGAGCTCGAGGCGGAGGGCGGCGAGGTGCTGGTGCTCGAGCGGGTCGTCGGTCGTACCGGCCGCG
>JAYUXQ010001315.1:0-6386 GCA_043752905.1 Nannocystis sp.
GGCGCGAGCAGCCCCGGCGCGATGCGCAACGCCAACATGCCGAAGATCCCCGAGGGCATCCAGATCCGCCTCAACAGCGAGAAGAAGGAGGGCACCGAGGACGAGATGCTCGGTGGCGCCTCGGACATCGCCACCGTCGCCCCGGAGCGCACCTATCGCGTCGAGGTCATCGCCGAGGCCGGCGCCGTCAAGAAGCGCCTGACCGCCATCTATGACATGCAGTTCGCGCGCGCCCAGTCCAAGGGCACCGGCGCGTGGGTTTACTACCGTGAAGATTGACCGAGAAGGTTAGGAGCACCCGCCCATGGCCCAGAAGTACGTCGGTCTCGATCTCGGGACCCATGAGATCAAGGCGGTGCTGATCAGCGCCGGCCTGCGAACGATCCAGGTGCTGGAGGTCGTCGTCGAGTCGGTCGCGGCCCGCAGCGGCGCGGACGACGTCGGCGCCGCGCTCGAGGCCGGCCTGGCGATCCTGCGGCGCCGCGGCTGGAACCACTACCGCGTCGGCGTGGCGCTGCCGGGCGCGGCGGGCAGCTTTCGTGTGCTCAAGTTCCCGTTCTCGGATCCGCGGCGGATCGCCCAGACGATCGCCTTCGAGGCCGAGGGCCAGTTCCCGGTCCCGCTCGAGGACCTCGAGTACGACCACGTCCCGGTCGCGACCGGCAGCAACGGCCAGGCGCTGATGGTCGCGGTCCGCCGCGAGACCGTCGACCGCATCACCAGCGCCTTCAAGGCCGCGTCGATCGATCTCAAGCTGATCACCGTCGACGCGATCGCCACCGCCCAGGTGCTCGACCCGGCGATCCCCGAGCTCGTCAAGACCGACCCCGCCGACGCCCGCATCCCCGCGGCGCTGCTCCTCGACATCGGCCACCACACCACCGACCTCGTCGCGCTCGGCACCAAGGGCCCGCTCGCGGCGCGGGTGCTGCGGCGCGGTGGTTCACACGTCACGCGCGCGCTGCAGGAGCACTACCAGCTCGACCTCGACGCGGCCGAGCGCGCGAAGATCGAGAGCGGTTTCCTGCCGCACCACGGTCAGGGCCAGTTGACCCCGGCGCAGCTCGAGTCGGGCTCGCTGGTCGCCCGCGCGATCGAGCCGATCGTCCGGGAGATCGAGCACACGCGCCTGTGGCTGCGCGCCGAGTTCGGCGCCGAGGTCACGCAGATCCGCCTCAGCGGCGGCGGCTCGCACCTGCGGGGCCTCGACGCGTACCTCGCCGAGCAGATCGGCCTGCCGACCGTGCACGCCCGGCCGCGCGACAACCTCGGCGTCCGCGAGTATCGCGGCGGCGCGCGTGAGACCGACTGGACCACCGTCTCCGCGGCCCTCGGCGCCGCGGTCGGCTGCGCCCGGCGCCCGCTGATCCAGCTGTACAAGGACATCAGCGTCCAGCGCGGCGGCGACGGCAGCTGGCTGATCGAGCGCATGTCGACGATCGGCGCCCTGGGCTTCGCGATCCTCGCCCTCGCCGCGATCGACACGGTCGTCAAGATCAGCGCGATGGAGTCGGAGCGGCTCGCCCGCGAGGCCGAGCTCGGGGTCGCCAGCGAGAAGGTGTTCGGCGAGTCGCTGACCTCGCTCGCCGACATCGAGGCCCGCCTCGGCGAGGTCGACGGCGAGGACATCACGCGCTTTATCGCCGACCGCGGCGCCGTCGAGGTGCTCGCCAACTTCGTCAAGGCGACGGTGCCGGCGGGGCCCAGGCCGCCGCCGGTCCCGGAGGCCGCGCCGATCGTCGTGCCGGAGGGCGAGGGCGGCGAGACGCCGGCGACGCCCGCGGAGCCGGCCCCGCTCGCCACGCCGCTGCCCGCGGTCGACGTCAACGCCGGCATCGCCTGGGACGACGACCTGCAGATCACGTCGCTGGAGATCCGTCCGCTGGCGATCCAGTTCCGCGCGACGGCGACCCGCCCGACCGCGCAGGACCGCTTCAAGACCCGCCTCATGCAGTCGATGCCGTGCATCACCAGCTTCTTGCCGGCGCGTCTGCGTGAGGAGAACGACCGCAGGGTGTTCGAGCCGACCCTCGAGCACGACTGCTACTTCAAGCCCCTGGAGGCCGAATCGTGAGCGTCACGCCGATCAAAACTCCGCTCATGGGCGGCTTTATCGCCCGCCTGCAGCCCCGCGAACGCATCCTGCTCGGCGTGCTGCTGATCGTGTTCTTCGTGATCGCGACCAGCGCGCTGTTCATGATGCGCAGCACCTCGATGGCCGAGAAGCAGGAGCAGATCGACGCCCTGCGCACCGGCCTCGACCTCGTGCACACGCGCGGCACCGTCTACGACCTCAAGAAGAAGGAGAAGGCCGCCCGCGAGGCGAAGATCGCCAACATCCAGCCGGTCATCTTCTCGGCGATCCTGGAAGAGGCCTCGCGCGGGCTGACCACCGGGACCCTGCGCGGTGAGGAGGAGAAGCCGTCCGTCGAGCTCGGCGAGGGCCTCGTCAAGCGGGTGTTCGGCTTCGAGGTCCGCAGCGTCGGCCTCGAGGAGCTGCTGGCGTTCTTGACGAAGGTCGAGCAGCAGCCCGGCAACATCCTCATCGTCGAGCGCCTGGCGATCAAGTCGCTGTCGCCGCTGGAGGACCGCCTCAACGTCGAGGTCGAGCTCGCCACCTGGGAGCTGCTCAAGCCGGCGGCCCCGCCCGCCGACGCGGCGGCGGAGACACCCACGCCATGAAGATCAAGCTCCCGAATTTTCGCCGCGCCCCGGCGCCCCCACAGATGACGAGCACCGGCACGCTGACCTCGGAGTCGATCGTGATGGGCGGCGCGGGTGACCGCATGCGCCTGTGGTCCCGCCGCCTGCGCGGCGCGGCCGGCTACGTCGCGCTGTTCACGGTCGTGTTCTTCGTGTTCGTGTGGATCTCGCTGCCGACCCGCGCGATCGCCTGGCGGATCGGCCAGGAGGCGCGCGACCGCGGCTACATCGTCGAGATCGAGGACCTGTCGATCTCGCCGTTCGGCGGCGTCACCCTCTACAACGTCACGTGGACGTTCCAGTCGTCGCACTCGGGCCAGATCCCGCGCAAGCTCGAGCTGCCCGAGGTCGCCGTCGACGTATCGGTGCTCGGGCTGCTGTTCGGCAACTACGACGTCGAGGTCGACACCAAAATCGACGACGCGACGATCCACGCCGCGTACACCCGCAGCGACACGGAGTCGACGGTCCAGATCCACGTCGCCGATCTGCCGCTCTACGACGTGCCCAAGCTGCAGCAGTCGCTCAACGCCCCGCTCGTCGGGCTGTTCGCGCTCGACGTCGATCTGACGCTGCCCGAGAACCAGTTCGCCAGGGCGGAGGGGTCGATCAGCATCGCCTGCGCGAGCTGCAAGGTCGGCGACGGCGAGACCCCGCTGTTCGTGCCCGGCGCGACCGGCATCATGTCCAAGGGCGTGACGCTGCCGGAGATCGACCTCGGTAGCCTCGGCGGCCGGCTCGTCGTCACCGAGGGCAAGGCGATCGCGGAGAAGTTCGAGACCGACAGCGACGACCTCACCGTCAAGATCACCGGCGGCATGAACCTGGCGGACCCGTTCTCGAAGTCCGAGTTCGCGTTCGACCTCCGGCTGCTGATAAAGCCCGTGCTGCAGGACCGCAGCGAGCCGCTCAAGCTCATGGTCCAGACCGCGGGCCCCTCGTCCAAGCTCGACCCGCCGGAGCAGGACTGGCTCGGCTTCAAGCTGCGTGGCAGCGGCGGCAAGCCGAAGTTCACCGGCATCAAGACCAAGTCGAAGGAGGAGCGCGACCGCGAGAAGCGGCAGGCCAGCCTCGAGCGTGACGCCAAGCGCAAGGCCGCCAAGGCCAAGAAGGAGCGCGAGGCCGCGGCCAAGAAGGGCGGGACGCCCCCGACCGACGACCAGCCGACCACTGGCGCGCCCGATGCCGCCGGCGCGCCCGATGCTGCCGGCGCGCCCGATGCCCCCGGAGCGACCGGGGCGACCGGGGCGACCGGGGCCGACGCGGCCGCGATGGGCGGGCGTCCGACCGATCCCGCCGGGGTGCGTCCCGATGACACGCAGGAAGCCCGACCGATCGACACCGGTCGCGAGGACAACGCCGCCGGTGTCGTGGTCGGGGAGAGCAAGCCCGCGGGCGAGCGCCCCGACGACACCCGACCCAACGACAACCAGCCCGACAACACCCGCCCGAACACCGCGCCCGAGGCAGGCGACGGCGGCGGTGCCGGCCAGGGCGGCGACGGCGGGGCGCAGGACGGCGGCGCTGCTGGGCAGAGTCCCACCGCCGGCCAGCCCGGTCAGGACGGCGGCGCCCAGGACGGCGGCGGTGCGGCCCAGGGGGAGGCCGGCGCGGACGGCTCGGCGCCCGTGGCTGGCGAGCTGCGCTAAAGCTGGCATTGGCCACCGGCCGGGCCGTCACCGCACTACCTCGGTAGGTCGGGGGACGTGCCCGGCCGCGCTGCTTTCGGCGTTCGTTCGCCGCAGGTCGGCTGTCCCTTCGGACAGACCCGGCGGATGTGCTGCAGAGCACGAAGATCTTGCGCCGAGCGCTCAATGGAGTCTGACCTGGTCGCCTGGGGGCCTTCCGGCGTCGGAGGACATCCGCATTATATGCGCGTAGGTCAGACCACGTAGCCGTGGCGAGCGTGCGCCGGAAGGGGCAACGTGGGGACCATGCTGAGTCAGGACGCGACTGGTGACCACCCCACGGACGGCATGGCAGAGGCGACGAACACCTCGCAGGTCCGTGAGTCGGCGAACGGCCGCGTGCTCGTGGTCGACGACGAGCCCGGCGCTCGCTCCGCACTCAGTGAGCTGCTACGCGAGGAGGGCTACGAGGTCCAGTCGGCCGCGGATGGTTACAAGGCGCTCGGTCGCATCGACGGCTGGACGCCCGATGTGGTGATCACCGACGTGAAGATGCCGGCGCTTGGCGGCATCGAGCTGATGACCAAGCTGCGCGAGCGCATCCCCGACGTCGCGGTCGTGGTGATGACCGCCTACGGCTCGGTCGAGGGCGCGGTCGAGGCGATGCACCTCGGCGCCGACGACTACCTCGGCAAGCCGCTGCACCTGCCGCAGCTGCTCGTGGTCCTGCGCCGCGTGCTCGCCCACCGCGCGCTGCAACGTGAGGCCCGCAGCCTGCGCTCGGCGCTCGCGGCCCGCGACGACGACGGCGTCGGCGGCATGATCGGCCAGGCCAAGGCGCTGCGCGACCTCCTCGACCTCGCGCGCCAGGTCGCCGACGCGCCGGTGTCGGTGCTCGTCGCCGGCGAGGGCGGCACCGGCAAGCAGATGCTCGCGCGCCTGCTTCACCAGTGGAGCAGCCGGCGCGCCGGCCCGCTCGTGCAGGTCAAGTGCGGGCTGCTCGGCGACGGTCTCGCCTGCGAGCGCGAGCTGTTCGGACACATCGAGGGCGACGCCCTGATCCGCGAGGGTCGCGTGCGCGAGGCGGAGGGCGGCACGCTCGTGCTCGCCGACGTCGACGCGCTACCGCTGCCGGTCCAGGGCCGGCTGCTGCGCCTGCTGCAGGAGCATCGCCACGAGCCGGTCGGCTCCGGCGAGGCGCGGCCCGCCGACGTCCGCGTGATCGCCACGACCAGCAAGGACCTCGAGCGGCTGGTCAAGACCGGCAAGTTCCGCGAGGACCTGTACTACCGCCTCGGCGTGGTCAGCCTGCGCACGCCCTCGCTGCGCGAGCGCCGGGAGGACGTCCCGTTGCTGGCGATGCACTTCCTGCGACGCTCCGCGACGCGGGCCCGCAAGCAGGTCGAGGGCTTCGGCGAGCGCGCGCTCGGGGTGCTGCTCGGCAGTGACTGGCCGGGCAACATCCGCCAGCTCGAGCACTGCATCGAGCGTGCGGTGGTCATGTGTCGTGGCCTCGAGATCGAGCCGCGGGATCTACCCCGCGAGCTGATGGCGCGTACGCGCGGCGACGACACGGCCCCGGTGATCCCGGGTGCCTCGCTGCGAGAGCTCGAGCGCTACGCGATCCTGCGCACCCTCGAGCACGTCGGCGGCAGCACCAGCAAGGCGGCGAAGATCCTCGGCATCTCGCCGCGCAAGATCCAGTACCGGCTCAACGAGTACCGCGCCGACCCGCAAGCCGGCGGACCCGCGACCCCGGCGCCGTCGGAGATCGAGGATTGATAGGCTGCGCTTCGGGACATGTCCTCGGGGACATGTCCATGGCGCGAAAAGATCTTCATAAATCTTCATAAATCTCATCATGGAGTGATGGTCACGTCGCAATTCGCTGGGTTGGGGTTGTCCAACCCCTTCGATGCACCGCCAAACACTGTCACTATTCTTCGCCTGCGGCTCGCTCCTCCTCGCATGTGGTGGCAGCTCCGGCGTAACTTCCACAACGGTCGGTGAGCAGACCACGTCGGGCGACCCGACGGCGACGAGCTCGGCGCAGAC
>JAYUXQ010001316.1:0-2555 GCA_043752905.1 Nannocystis sp.
GGTGAACGACGAGACCTACGCGGGTCCTGTGGTCGGTGAGGCGGCGCTCGACGTCACGGGCTGGACCAGCAGTCACACCGGGCTGCCGATCCCCGCGGAGGTGATGCGGGTGTGGCGAGACTGCACCGTCGATCGCATCGCTGCGCTGCGCCCCCGTCGGGTGTGGGAGATCGGCTGCGGGTCGGGCATGTTGCTGTTGCCGCTGGCGCCGCGCTGCGCCGCATATCTCGGGACGGATCTCTCGGCGATCGCGGTGTCCCGGCTTCGGCGTGAGACGGAGGCTCTCGGGCTCCTTCACGTGACGCTCGAGCAGCGCGCGGCGCATGAGGCCCCTGCCGGCATCGGCGAGGCCTTCGATCTCGTGGTGCTCAACTCGGTCGTGCAATACTTCCCCGACGCGGACTATCTCCGGCGCGTGCTGACGCTGGCGCTCGCCAGCGTCACGGCGCGGGGCGTCGTGTTCCTGGGCGACCTGCGTGGCCTCGCCTTGCTGGAGGCGTTCCACGCCTCGGTGCAGCTGGCCCAGGCGGGTGATATCGCGGCGGTGGAATTGCGCGAGCGTGTGCGCCGCGCGGTCGACGAGGACAAGGAACTGGTGCTCGACCCGGCGTTGTTCGTCGAGTGGGCCGCGGACCTGCCCCGGATCGCGCATGTGGAGGTCTGGCTCAAGCGTGGGTCGGAGGCCGACGAGATGACGCGCTTTCGTCACGATGTGGTGCTGTTCCTCGACGAGGCGCCGCCGTCGGTGGTGATGGATGCCACATGGTCCTGGGGACAGGTCGGTGGGATCGTCGCGCTCGAGCAGAGCCTCACGGCCGGCCCCGACGTCGTCGAGCTGCTCGACGTGCCCAACGCGCGGGTGGCCGCCAGCGTCGCCGCGGCGCGGCGCCTGGCCGCGGAGGGGACCGCGCGACTGCTCACAGCGGCCGCGGCCGAGGATGCCGCGCGAGCGATCGATCCGGAGTCACTGCATTCGCTCGGGGCGCGGCTCGGCTATCGCGTGCGTCTGACCCACGCGCACAGCGGCGATCCAGGGGCCATGGACGCGTTGTTCGAGCGCGCGGTTCCATCCGCGGTTCCATCCGCGGGCCAGTCCGCGGGACAGTCCGCGTGGGCCCGCGCGGTGCCACGGGGGCACGTACGGGGGGCGGGCAGGGCGAACGATCCGTCGCGTGCGAGGTTGCAGCGGCAGCTCGGGCCTGCGCTGCGCAGCTTCGTGGAGGGCAAGCTCCCGCGGTACATGGTGCCGTCGTCGATCGTGCTGCTGGACAGCTTCCCGCTGCTGCATAACGGCAAGCTGGATCGTCGCGCGCTCGCCGAGCGGGCGGCGAGGGCCCATGTTCGCACGGCCGAGCACACGCAGCCGCGTGGAGAGGTCGAGCGCACGCTCGTGGAGATCTGGCGCGAGGTCCTAGGGGTCGATCGCGTCGGTATCGACGACCCCTTCTTCGAGCTCGGTGGACACTCGCTGCTGCTCGCGCAGGTGCGGTCCGCGATCGTCACGCGGCTGGCTCGCGAGCTGCCGATGCTGGCGCTGTTTCAGCACGCGACGATCCGCAAGCTGGCCGCGCACATCGCCCCGGAGGGGCAGACCGACGCGCCTCCGGTCGTGGCGACGAGGCCCGCTGCGGTGCGCGCGGAGCTGGCCGCGGACGTCATTGCGATCGTCGGCATGGCGGGGCGTTTCCCCGGGTCGCGGGACGTCGAGGCGTTGTGGGACAATCTCATGGCCGGCGTCGAGGGCATCCGACATTTGAGCCCCGAGGAGCTGGCCGCGGCCGGCGTCGATCCGGCGATCTTCAACTCGCCGCGCTTCGTGCCCGCGTTCGGCGTGCTCGACGACGCCTTCGCGTTCGACGCCGGGTTCTTCGGCTACAGCCCGAACGAGGCGCGGCTGATGGACCCGCAGCAGCGCGTGTTCCTCGAGTGCGCCTCCGCGGCGCTCGAGGACGCCGGCCACGACCCGGCGCGGGCCTCCGCGCGCGTCGCGGTGTTCGGGGGCAGCGACGCGCCGCACTACTGGTTGCAGCGCGCCGGCAGCTTCGACGGCGCCCAGAGCGTCGACGAGTTCCAGGCGAGCCTGGGCAACATCGCGGACAACCTCACCGCCCGCGTCGCGTACAAGCTCGGCCTGACGGGCCCCGCGGTGACGGTGTTGTCCGCGTGCTCGACGTCCCTCGTGGCGGTGCACATGGCCTGCCAGAGCCTGCGCGCGGGTGAATGCGACGCGGCGCTCGCCGGCGGTGTCGCGGTCGCCCCGCCGTCGCAGCTCGGGCATTTGTATGAGGAGGGCGGGATCTTGTCGGCCGACGGACACTGCCGTCCATTCGACGTCGAGGCCGGTGGCACGGTCGGCGCGAATGGTGTGGCGATCGTGGTCCTCAAGCGCCTCGCCGACGCGATCGCCCAGGGTGATAGCATTCGCGCGGTGATCCGCGGCTCGGCGATCGGCAACGACGGCGCGGACAAGATCGGGTTCACCGCTCCGAGCGCGCGCGGGCAGGCGACGACGCTCGCCCGGGCCCACGCGGCGGCCGGGGTCGAGGTCGACAGTA
>JAYUXQ010001317.1:0-2555 GCA_043752905.1 Nannocystis sp.
CACGAGGCCGAGGATGACCGAGAAGCCGAGCGCCATGCCGAGGCGGATCAGGTTGAGCGCGAGCGCACCGATGCGACGGCCAGCTCTCGTGAAGGCGAGCGAGGACACGGCCCAGCACACGGCGGTGGTGAGCGCGGCGAGCTCACCGAGATGGGCGCTGGGCACGGCGGGACTGTAGCGGAGCGTGGCGAGTACGGCCCGTGCCGCGCGCGCGAGTCAGGTCTCATGTGCAACCCCCGGTCGAGGGCCGGGCGGGCTAGACTGGCGCGCGATGGAGGCGCTGCTCGAGCTGTTGAACGCGGGCGGGGCGTCGTTGTGGACGATGTTCGTGGTCGCGTTCCTGGCGGCGACGGTGCTGCCGGTCGGCTCCGAGCCGTTGTTCGTCGCGCTGGTGCGGATGCATCCGGAGCAGGTGCCGGCGACGATCGCGGTGGCGACCCTCGGCAACACGCTGGGAGGCATGACGAGCTACGCGCTCGGGCGCTTCGTCAGCGGCAAGCTGGCTCCCGGGTTGACGGAGTCGCGGCCGGCGCGGTGGCTGCGACGCTGGGGCGCGCCAGCGCTGTTGTTGGCGTGGTTTCCGTTCGGCGGCGATGCCTTGTGTGTGCTCGCCGGCTGGATGCGGATCTCGTGGTGGCAGTCGATGTTGTGGATGGCGCTCGGCAAGCTGGCCCGCTACTGGCTGCTCGCCGAGGGC
Source organism: Nannocystis sp. (assembly GCA_043752905.1). GTDB lineage: Bacteria > Myxococcota_A > Polyangia > Nannocystales > Nannocystaceae > Nannocystis. The sequence goes on from JAYUXQ010001317.1 coordinate 698, forward strand.
TCCGCGCTGTTTTAAAGACCGTCAGCTGACTTTGTCGCGGCCGAGGCTGCTGTACACGTCCTCGAGGTCGCTGCGGATCTTGGAGAGCGAGATGACCTCGACGTCGGCGAGCACGAGCGCCTTGAGCAGGTGTGCGGCTTGCTCCTCGCTGCCGTGGATCCGCACGCGTACGAGGCCGCGGTCGGCGGTCGCGGGATCGGGGATCTCCTCGCCCTTGTGCAGCGGCGCGAGGCTCTCGATCAGGCCCTCGTGTTTGCGCAGGATCTCGAGCGCAGTTTGCAGGCCACGGGTGATCTGGACCTCGTGGACGCGGCGGCCGACCTCGTAGCGGCTGATGACCTCCTCGACGGGCCCGGCGACCTCGAGCTTGCCCTTCTGGATCACGGCGACGGCGTCGCAGAAGCCGTCGAGCTCGCGCAAGATGTGACTGCTGATGACGATGCCGACGCCCTCGCCAGCGACCTGCCGCAAGATCTCCCGGAGTTGACGGCGTGCGAGCGGGTCGAGGCCGTCGGCGGGCTCGTCGAGGAGGAGCAGCTCGGGGCGGTGGACCAGGGTGCGGGCGATCGACAGACGCTGACGCATGCCCTTGCTCATCTCCGAGACGCGCGCGTCGGACTTGCTGCTCAGGTCGAAGATCTGCAGGAGCTCGGTGACGCGGGCCTTCGCGTCGCGGTCGCTCTGTCCATAGCATTCGGCGAAGAACTGTAAGTAGCCTGCTGCGGTCATGCCCGGGTACAGGGCGGTGCCGTCGCCGAGGAAGCCGATCCGCTGACGGATCTGATAACGGGCGGGCCAGGCGTCGCGGCCGTCCCAGCGTACGACGCCCCTGTCGGGGCACTGCAAGGTGGCCAGGATCCGCAGCGTGGTGCTCTTGCCGGCGCCGTTGGGGCCGATCAGCGCGAGCACCTCGCCGCGCTTGATCGTCAGGGTGAGACCCTGTACCGCGTCGCGCACGCCGTCGTAGGAGTGATGAACATCGTCGCACTGGACCTGCTGCATGCGCTGCCTCCGCGTCGCCAGGACGCCTCGCCGGGGGTCGAAGTTCCCGCGGGTCGGCGATGGTACCGCGAAAGTGCCAGCCGGCTTCCCGCGTGGGAGTGTCCACGCGAGGAGTGGGCGAGTGTGCGCGCTCCGGTCACGCGTTCGGGACGGCGACGGCGCGCTGGCTGGCGGCGTCCATCTCCTCCTCGATGCCCTTGCGCAATTCCATGAGGCGCAGGGCGTAGGCGACCTGGGCGCGGTCGTCGTCGGTCTGCGGGTCCCACGGGGTCACGGAGGCCGGCTTGCCGGCGTCGTCGACGGCGACGAAGACGACGACGCAGTGGGTGGTCTGGGTATAGACGCCGTCGCGCGGGTCGGCCGAGCGGACATCGACGGCGATGTGCATGCTGGTGGTGCCGGTGTAGATCACGCGGGCGCGCACCTCGACGACGTGACCGATGACGATCGGCCGCTGGAACCGGATCCCGCCGACGTAGCGGGTCACGCAATAGCGGCCGCTCCAGCCGACGGCGCAGGCATACCCGGCCTGATCGATCCACGTCATCACGGCGCCGCCGTGGACCTTGCCGCCGAAGTTGACGGCAGCCGGCTCGGCGAGGAAGCGCATCGTCATCTCGCGCTGGCGCTGCATGGACCCGACGGTACTGCCCGGCGCAAGTGGCCGTCAATCATGGGCGCGCGCGAGGGCGACCCGTCGTCCGCGAGATCGGGTGGTAAGGTGCCCCGATGTCGAGGCTCCGGTGTATCGCGGTCGTCCTGTCGCTGGCCGCGTGTCCGAAGAGCGGAGGCGACGACACCGGGCCCGACGACACAATGGGCACGATGGGCACCGGGTCGGGTACGGATGGGGTGG
>JAYUXQ010001318.1:0-2549 GCA_043752905.1 Nannocystis sp.
GTCGGCGTCGGTCAGGCCGGTGAGGTCGATGATGACGGTGCGCGCCCCGCTGCGGGCGATCGCCGCGAGGGCGGGGCCGGTGAGGGCCCGGGCGGCCTCGTGGTCGAGCGCGCCGAGCACGGGGATCATCAGGACGCCCTCCCAGACGTCGAGGATCGGCATCGACAGCCGGCGGATCTCGGCCTGCTGGGCGCGGATGACGTCGAGCTGCGCGCGCAGCTCGAGCTCTCGCTGCTTGGTCTCCGTCAGCTCGTGCCAGACGACCAACAGCGCCGGGCCGGTCGAGAGCAAGACGGGCGTCAGCGTGACCTCGACCGGGAAGTCCTCGCCGGTCATGCGGCGGTGCATCCACTCGAAGCGGTGATAGCCGCGCTCACGGGCGGTGCGGTCCATCTCGACGCTCTTCTCGAGCGAGTGGCGGCCGTCTGGTTGCACCGCGGGCGACAGCGTCGCGGGGTGCAGGCGCAGTACGTGCTGCTTGTCGGCGCAGCGCAGCATTGCCACCGTGGCGTGGTTGCAGTCGATGATCCCGCGGTCGTCGAAGATCAGATGTGCGTCCGAGGAGTACTCGAAGAGCACGCGAAATTTTTCGTTTGCGGTCGCCGTCTCCGCGAGCTCGCTGTGCAGGCGCAGGTTGTCCGCTCGCAACGCGGCAAGCTCGGCGAGCAGCTGGTCTCGATCGCCCACGACGGGGCATCATCGCAGCGCACCCGCGCGTGCACAATGTTCTGTGGCATATTACGCCGCTCTGGGTGCGTGCGATCGTGCACCCGCGGGACCGATCAGATCCCGACGACGTCGGCGTGCTTGCGCACGATGTACTTGAGCTCGATCGTCCGACGACCGAAGCCTGGCAGGTCGAACTTCCAGTGCACGAAGCCGTTGTTGTCGGGCCTCTGCTTGTCGCTGGTACCGGCGGCGTCGACCTCGATGCGCAGCTTCTCGATCTCCGAGACAGGTACGCGTTCGGTGACGTGGATCGATCGTTCCTGCGGGCCGAGGTTGGAGACCCGGATCTTTACCAGATGGGCCTGGGTGGTCCACGAGGACATCGCGCCGCGGTCCTCCTTCGAGAGCTCGACGGTCCGCTGCACGCGCAGGGCGCCGTCCGGGCCCCAGCCGACGGCGAAGTTCTCGCCGGGCGCGATGAACAGCAGCGAGGTCCGACCGACGAACCCGCCCTCGCGCACGAGGTCGACCGGGCCGGCGAGGATCGGCAGCTGCGAGCGGTTCACGTGGCTGCTCTTGAGCACCACCGCCTCCGCCAGCTCCGGCATCAACACGTGCTCGATGCTCGTCGGTGAGGTGAACGCCATCAATGGCACGCGGTGCGGCCGGCCATCACCCGGCACGCTCGCCTTGCTCGTCGACCTCAACTTGAGCGCCTCGCCGCCATCGTCGATGCCAGGCAGGTCCGCAGTACGCTGCTTCGGCGCGCCGCCGAGGCCCGTGGTCTGGACCTCCTGCTCGCGCGCCTCGACCACCAGCACCTCGCTCTTGCGCTGGGCGTGCAGCACCTCGCTGGCGAGCTGCGGCGGCTCCATGCCGAGCGAGGGGCGCTCGGTGGAGAAGATGAATTGCACGTCGTTCCAGTCCTCGCCGGTGCTCTGCCACACGCAACCCTCGCTGGCGAAGTGCAGCACGGGCTCCTTGCCCTTGACGAGCTCGACCAGCTGCGCGCGGTGGTACGGTCGCCAGCATGCGCCGGGCACGATGTAGTCGACCTGGATGGTATAGGCGCCAGCGCCGGCGGCCCAGACCTCGACGACGACCTCGGCGGCCGCCGTGTCGCTGACCTGGGCGGTGGCGACCATGCGCTGGCGCAGGCGCTGCAGCAGCGCCTCTTGCTCGCGGATCTCGAACTCGAGGTCGACGCGCTGCTTGCGGATCCCCTCCTCCTGGTTGGCGATCTGCTCGAGCTGCGTGCGCCAGACGTCGGGGGTCGACTGGCCGTGGCTGACGTCGACGCCGATGTCGGTGACGGTGACGTCGGCGACGGCCTCGAGGCTCTGCTGCTGGACCCGCAGCTGCTCGTGGCGGGCGTGCATGAGCTCGAGCTTGCGCGTCTCCTGCTCGAGCTCCTGCTCGAGCGCGCGGCGCTGCTCCGGCTTGTCCTCGCCGAGCACCAGCCGCGCGCGCTTGACCCGGACGTCGTTGATGCGCTCGCGCGACGCGTCGCTCGACTTCTGACCGACCTGGACGACCGCGGCGACGAGGGTCTTGTCGGCGAGCACCGGCGACACACCGGCGACGCGTAAGCGCGTCATGCCGCCGGACAGCTCGACGACGCCGCGGCGGACCACGTGGGCGCGGTCCTCGAGCACGGTGACCTCGACAACGGGGGCCTTGAGGTCGAGGACCGGCGCGCTGAGGCTGGCCAGGTCCCCGGAGGGTTTGTCGACGATCGTGGGCTCAGGCATGGCTCATTGCTCCCGGCGGTTGCCGCCGACGAGTTCCTTCTTGGCGGACATCTTGATCACGTAGACGACGCGCAGCTGCTTCTGCTGCCCCGCGGGCACCTGGATCTGCCAGCGATGCCCGCCCTTGAG
>JAYUXQ010001319.1:0-2548 GCA_043752905.1 Nannocystis sp.
GGTCACGACCCCGTGGGGTCAGGCAGCTGCTCTGCGTGGTCCCGCGGCTGACCCACAGCCCCACGGGCGGACGCCCGCCGTGGCCGCCCGGGGAGGTCCGGGGCGAACAGACGCTCGAGCTCGGCGAGGACGCAGAGGGTGTCGAGGGGGTGCGCGACATACGGGCGAGCGCCCGCGCCTCGCCGACGTGTTCGCCCGCCTCCCTGTCGCCCTGTTGTGGCGCGGCTGAGGCCCGCGGACCCGCTGGCTTTCGTCGCTTGCTTGCGCCGGGCGCAGGCCCGCCGCAGTGTTGTCGCATGTCTGCGCTTCGTCTCACTACACTAATCCTTCTCCTCACCCCGCTTGCTTGCACGGACAAGGGAGCGTCCACCACCGACGACGCCAGCACGTCTGGCTCCGACACCAGCGGCGACTCGCCGACGAGCACGACCGGCGACCCGACCGGCGTGGTCACGACGACCGTGTCGACGACCACGGGCGCGGAGACCACGGGCAACGTGGAGAGCACGACCGGCGGCGCCGATACGGAGGAGAGCGGCACGAGCACGGGTGGCGCGGACCTGTGCGCGGGCGAGAACCCGCACGTCATGCTGGTCACCTCGCTCGGCGACATGGTGGTCAAGCTCGACGCCGTCAACGCGCCGAACACGGTCGCCAACTTCATCGAGTACGTCGAGGCCGGCTTCTACGACGGCACGATCTTCCACCGCGTGATCCCCGACTTCGTGCTCCAGGGCGGCGGCTTCACCTCCGACCTCACGCAAAAGCCGACCAACCCGCCGATCGCCCTCGAGATCAGCCCGGAGCTGATCCACGTCGACGGCGCGATCGCCATGGCACGCACGATGGACCTCGACAGCGCCACCTCGCAGTTCTACCTCTGCGACGGGCCCCAGCCGGACCTCGACGGCATGTATGCGGTGTTCGGCGTGCTCGTCGCCGGCTTCGAGGTGCGCGACGCGATCTCGGTGGTGCCGACGCAGGCGGAGGCCGGGTATACGGACGTGCCGGTCGAGGATGTCATCGTCGAGATGGCCTACTGCGTGGCCCTCCTCTGACCCGGGAAGGCGTGGGTCAGTGCGTCGGGGCCGGGGCGTCCGCGTTGGCGGCCCGGTCCGCGGCGATCGCCGTCCGGCGGTGCTTGCTGGCGCGGATGTTGATCATCTCGACCACGACGCTGTAGGCCATGGCGAAGTACACGTAGCCCTTGGGCACGTGAACTTCGAAGGCCTCGGCGACGAGCAGCAGGCCGATCATCAGGAGGAAGCTCAGCGCGAGGATCTTGACGGTCGGGTGCTCGTCGACGAAGCCTGCGATCGACTTGGACGCCAGCAACATGACGCCCAGCGCGACCACGTTGGCCGCGATCATCACCCACAGGTGCTGGGCCATGCCGACCGCGGTGACCACCGAGTCGACCGAGAACACGAGGTCGAGCAGGAGGATCTGAAACACGACGCTGGCGACGCTCGTGGCGCGCTTGGCCACCATCTCCTGCTCGGTGAGGGGACCGTCGACGCGCTCGTGGATCTCCTTGGTCGCCTTGTAGAGCAGGAACAGGCCGCCGAGCAGCAGCACCAGCTCCTTGCCGGTGATCTCGTTGCCGAGCACCGTGAACAGCGGCTCCTTGAGGTGCATGATGTAGCTCAGCGCCGTCAACAGGCCGATGCGCATCACGAAGGCGCCGAGCAGGCCGATCCGTCGCGCCTGGTCGCGGTTCTCTTGCGGGAGCTTCCCGACGAGGATCGAGATGAAGATGATGTTGTCGAGACCCAGCACGATCTCCAGCACCGACAGCGTCAGAAAACTGACCCATACGTCCGGGTCGGCGAGGGTTTGGAGCAATTCAGGGCCCATGGCCGCAGGTTATCGCGTTTGTCGGCGTCGGGGCCCACACCGGGGACCCGACGACATCGCGCGTGCGTGGCTCGACGTCGGCGTCTGCCCGGCCATGCCAGCGCAACCCCCGCGTCGGGCCGACCGGGCGTGATGCCCCGCGACCTGCGGCGCGGCGCGTTCACGCGGTCCTGAACATGGGTCTGCGGGAATTGCGGAGCGCTTCCCGAGGCCGCGCGCGCGCGCGGTCGCGGGCGACCGGAAGCGCGGGGCGTCGCGGGCCGACCGGAGGCCGCGCGCCAGTACCTGCGGCCTGAAGTCCTTCCAGGGTCGGATTAGGACTGTGCTGTGAGAGCCCAGCCGAAGTCGCAGATAAGGGCTTTGAGCAGGGCGTCCCGTGCGGCGCAAAAGGGGGTTGGCAGGGCGTCCTCGCAGGCGTCGGCGCATACGAATGTATTGTCGGGGCCCCCATCACATACCATGTCGAGCTGACAATAGGTTCGGCAGGCTCAACGTCGCGTAGAACCGGGTCGATGCCGACAAGCTGGGCGACGGCGCACCATGGGCCGCAAGGTCCGGACGACAGCTGGCGATCGCCCGAGGGAGAGGGCTCAGCGGCCGCGTGCGAGCGCCGCGACGAGGTTGCGGCGCTCGCTCGACAGGGCGGGCCGCCGCAGGTGTTTGACCATGTCGTCGAGGCCCTGAAGCGTCA
>JAYUXQ010001320.1:0-2547 GCA_043752905.1 Nannocystis sp.
CCGCCGATGATCTTGGCGATGCCGAAGTCGACCAGCTTGAGCACCTCGCGGCCCTCCTGGTCGCGGGTGACGAACACGTTTTGCGGCTTGAGGTCGCGGTGGACCACGCCCTGCCCGTGGGCGTGCTCGAGGCCGCGGAGCACCTGTAAAATGAGGTCGACGGCGCGCTCTGGCGGGGTCGGGCCGTCGAGGACGTTTTGCAGCTCGGTGCCCTCGAGCAGCTGCATCACGAGGTACTTCATGCCCTCGTCGGTGGAGCCGAACTCGGTGACCTGGACGCAGTTGGGGTGGTTGAGTCGGGCGGCGCTCTGGGCCTCGCGGTCGAAGCGTTTGACGAGCTCGGTGTCGCGGGCGAAGTCCGGGTGAAGGACCTTGATGGCGACATCGCGGCGCAGGAGCACGTGGCGGCCACGGAAGACCGCGCCCATGCCACCCTCGCCGATGAGCGCATCGAGCCGGTAGGTGCCCGCGAGCACGCTACCGACCATCTGGGCGAGATCGTTGTGGATCTGCTGCTCGTCGCTCATCGGGGGGCTAGGTTAAAGGGGAACATACTCGAGATCGGCGGACAAGGAGAGTGCACTGGAGCGGCGAAGTGACCAGCGAGTGGACCAGGATCAGCGAAGCGGCTTGGTGCGCACGGTCTCTTCGTCGGGGGAGGCCGGCGCGGACTCCGGCTCCTCGGGGGTCTCGATGAAGGAGGTGCCGCGGTCGCGTTCGATGCGGCTGAGGGCCTCCTGCGCCCACTGGGCGAGCGACAGCTCGCTGGTGGATTGAAAGTCGGCCAGCATCTCCTCGAGTTCGCGGCGCGCGCGCGGGCTCTGTCCGACCATGTGGGCCACCTCGGCGTCGAGCAGGCGCAGCTGCTGCTGGGCAAACTGCTCGTTTTGGATCAGCGCCAGGCCGCGGCGGGCGTCGGCCAGCATCGTGGCCCCCTCCTCGACCTGACCGAGCCGGGCCAGGGTGTAGCCGAGGAAGCCGGCGTTGAGGTGGATGTGATAGGTGTGCCCGTGCAGGCCGGCGAGCGCCAGGGCCTCCTTGAAAGCGAGGGCGGCCGCCTCGAGGTCGCCGCTGCGCAGCAGGAGGTCGCCGATGTTGTGCAGCGGGCTGATGAGCATGCGCGTGATGTTGACGGCGCGCAGCTGCTCGATGGCCTCACGGGTCTCGGGGATCGCTCGCTCGGGCTCGTTGCCCAGCACGGACAGGTAGGCGATGCCGGACAGGTAGCTCTGGCGCTGCAACACGGACACGCGGGCGGCGGTCGGCTTGGCGACCTCGTGCAGGCGACGGGCCTCCGCCAGCTGGCCGGCGAGCGAGAGGCAGCGCAGGCGGGTGCCGATGATGTGACAGGCGTGGGTGTCCTGCGCATCGGCGATGTCGAGGATCGCCATCGCGTCCTTCGAGCAGCGTACGGCCTGATCGATCTCACCGGCGCCGAGCAGGATCTCCGCGCGGCGGTTGGCGATCCGCAGCTCGAGGATGCGGTCACGGGCCTGCTTGGCCGCCACCGCGGCCTGCTGCAACCGCGTCAGCGCGACCTCGGCGTCGACGTTGCCCTCGAGCGTGTAGCGGTCGACCAGGCCGAGCCAGAACAGCGCCTGCGCGCGGTGGTCCCCGAGCAGCTCGGCGACGAGGATGCCGGCCTCGAAGTGGGCCACCTCGCGCCTGGGGTCGTTGAGCGCGCCGGCTGCTCTCTCGACCATGTTGAGCTGGGCCTTGAGCAGGCGCGGCAGGCCGGCCACCTTGCCTTGTTTTCGCAGGCGCAAGATGATGCGCTCGAGCACATATGCGGCCAACTGCGGCTGTCCCGCGGCGAACAGCGTCTCGGCGGCCTTCTCGAGCTCGCCGATGGCCTCGAGAGATTCGGCGGCGTCGTCGAGCAGGCGGGCGCGCAGGAACACCTGGCTCGGGTCCTTGCTGTCGACCTCGGCGATGCGCTCGGCGAGGTCGAGGCGGGTCTCGTTGAGCGAGTCCTCGTAGCGGATGCGGACGGCCTCGCGCACGCTGGCGTGGGCGAGCGCGACCTGACTCTTGCCCGAGATGGCGCTACAGAGGACGAGGCCCTCGCCCTCGAGGCGGTCGAGGGTGCGGCGGAAGCGTTCGCGGCGCAGGTCGGTGAGGGCGGCGAGCTGCTCCTCGTCGATCGGCGCCTCGATGAGATAAAGGATGCTGACGATCTCCCACGCGGACACGCCGAGCGTGTCGAGCCTCGCCTCGGACCTCTGGGCGAGGGTCTTGTGGAGCTGCTCGGCGGCGATCGAGGCCGAACGCAGCACCCAGGTGTCGTTGTCGCGGACGAGGATCGACTCCTCGATCAGCACGCGCAGGGTCTCGCGAAAGCTCAGCGGGTGGCCGCCGGTCAGCTTGTCGAGCATCACCACGAGGTCCTTGAGCGCGGGCGCGTCGCCGAGGATGCCCTGCAACACCTCCAGCATCTCGCGGGCCTGGAACGGTCGCAGGTTGAACAGCTCGGCGACCTGGTCCCGGCGCAATGCATCGAGCGCGGGGCGCAGCTTGGGCTGCGGCTCGGTGCTGACACAGAGCAAG
>JAYUXQ010001321.1:0-2545 GCA_043752905.1 Nannocystis sp.
GACAGGTCGCGGGCCCTCGGCGGGGACGCGGTGGCGGGCCTGCGGCGCGGATGGTGCCTCCCCGGCGATCTCGGCGCGGGCGGCCTCGCTGCTGCGGGCGAACACGCGGTCGACCGCGGAGAACAGGTCACGTGAGGAGCGCGAGGAGCGGGGCTTGCGAGGGCCCTTGCGCTGCGGAGCGCCGGACTTTGAAGTCTTTGCGGTGCGCGCGGGGACCGGCGGCGGCGCGATCGGTGAGTCGCTAAACAGCCACAGCGACTCGGTTGGTGGCGATTCGGAGGCCGACGCGGGGGGGGTCGCCGAGGTGTTGCGGCGCGCGCTCAAGCCTCGGTCTCCAGGTCATCGCCGCCGCCGAAGACTCGTGTCTGGCAGATGTTGGCGAACGCGTCCTCGAAGCGCGCGGGGTAGTCGTCGGCCATCTCGAAGCGGCCGGCGCGGATGTTGCGGACGATGTCGCGGGCGGTGCCGATCGCGTCGTCGAGGTCGGCGGCGGACCAGCGAGCGACGTGCAGGGTCTCCTGCTCGGCCTTCTTGGGCAGGTTCATGTACGCGAGCTGGACCGGGCCGGTGATGCCATGCTGGCCGGCGAGGTGGTGATAGAGCGGGAGCTGAAGGTCGTCCCACACGCGGCCCGAGGAGCGGGCGGCCTTGTGCGTGCGGTCGGGGGTCTTGCCGGCCTCGCTGGTCTTGTAGTCGATGATCATCCACGAGCCGTCGCGCTCGTTTTGATCGATGCGGTCGATCTTCCCCTTGATCCGCATCTTGGCTTGATCGGGGATCTCGAGCCAGGTGGCCTCCGGTAGCTCGAACTCGCAGCGCTGGATGACCCAGCCCTCGGAGGAGCGGCGGGCCTGGTAGCGGGCAAAGGTCCGCAGGCGCTCGCGCAGGCGCGCGAGCTGGATGCGGATCGCAGGCAGTGGCTGGGCGCCGAAGCCGGCGCGGGCGCTCTCGACGAGCAGCTCCTCGAGGTAGCTGGCGATCCGCACGGGGTCGGTGCTGCGCGCGTGCTCGGGGTCCTCGCCGAAGCGCTGCAAGACCTCGTGCGTCAGGTTGCCGAACTGCAAGGCGTCGAGCTCGACGGCGCTGTCCTCGACCTCGCGCAGGCGTCGAATGTACTTGAGATAGTAACGATACGGGCAGCGCAGGTACCAGCCGAACTCGGTGACGGTCATCGCCTCGGGCGGTACAGGCGACGTCGGGACCTCGGGGATGCGAAAGCCGGAGGTCGCGCCCGACGGCGGCGCCCCGTAAGGCAAGTTGCGGCGCAGCGCGTGCTGCGGGTCGCACAGCTTTAGCACGCGCGCGGGCAGCAGGTGCTGCTCGCCGGCAAGGAGCAGGCGGCTCGGGGTCAGCGGCTCACCGTCGGCGGCCTGACGACCGGCGATGAAGGTGCAGCGCTCGCGGCTGTGACGGATGGCCTCCAGTAAATAAATGTCGCGGGCGTAGCGGCGGCCGTTGCTGAGGATGCCGAGGTGCTCACGCAGGCCGTCGGGGAGGAATGCATCGGCGCTCACTGCCTGCGGGATCGCGCCGTCGTTGAAGCCGGCGAGGATCAGCACCGGCGCGGGGTCATGATGAAGGTCGAGCCAGCCGAGCATCTCGACCTGGCCAGCGCGCGGGTCCTCGGGGATCCGCAGGCCGGCGATCTGCGAGAGCACGAGGCGTAACGCGGTCGGGCCGTCGACGCGGGGTTGTAGCTCGGCGGCGGCTCCCGTCAGGCCGCCGAGGGTGCGGGCGATCTCGAGGCAAGTCGCGGCGACGCGGGCTTCGGAGATCTGCTGCGTGCCGACGTCGATGTGGCCGTAGGCGAGGCGCAGGACCTCCAGGACGGGCTCGAACCATTCGGTGAACGGGCGTCGCTCACCGCGTAGCGGGGCGAACAGCTTGCGCACGATGTCGTCGAGGATCTCCATGCGACGCACGGTCTTGTCGTCGCCGAGCCACGGACCACCGCCGGTGTCTTGAAGGTGCTCGGTGTAGTAGCGGTCGAGGACGGTCAGCCACTCGAGGATCGGCATGTCCTCCTGGACAGGTGCGGTGGCCCCGGGCTTGGCGTCGGTTGCGATGTCGGGGACGATCGCGAGTGTCGGCGCGGGCGGTGTCTCGGGCGGTGTCTCGGGCGGTGTCTCGGCGGCAGCTTCGGTCGCGGGTGCGTCGGGTGTCGCGGTCTTGCGGGCGCCGAGGCAGCGACGCACCCATGCCTCGACGTCCGGGTGGCGGATCAGCGAGGCGAAGGCGCCAAAGCGAGGGTCTCGGGTCCACTCGAGGCCGGCGTCGAGCAGCCGAAACGGGCGGCTGCGCAGGACGACGTGGCCGCGTGGGTCGTGCACGGTGAGGTCGGCCCACTCGCCGGCCTGGGCCATCGCCGGGCCGAGCTTGTCGTCGCCGAGGCCGATCGAGATCTGCTCCGGACGGAAGTAACCGTCGAGCTTGGCAAGGCACTCGACGACGGCCTGGGCCTGGTCACTCGGGCGGTCGGCGATGATCAGCTGCTCGTCCGGGACGTGCACGATGCGACCTGTCCAAAAGGTCCGGTCGATGCAAC
>JAYUXQ010001322.1:0-2544 GCA_043752905.1 Nannocystis sp.
AGCGCGCCGCAGCCGTCGTTGGGCAAGATGTTGCCGTCGTCGCACTGCTCCATGCCAGCCATCTGCAGGAAGCCGTCGCCGCACTTGGCCAGCTTGCACATGCCGACGCAGGCGTCGGTGTTGCTCATGTTGCCGTCGTCACACTCCTCACCGAGCTGCATGAAGCTGTCGCCGCACACCGGGTTCTTGCACGCGAGCGTGCACGCGCCGCTGTTGGCGTTGGCGGCCCCGAGGTCGCACTCCTCGCCGGGCTGCTTGAAACCGTCGCCACAGGTCGCCTGCTTGCACACCGCCGTGCACGCGTCCTCGTTGACGTTGTTGCCGTCGTCGCACTGCTCGCCCGGGCCCTGCTTGCCGTCGCCGCAGATGTTATCGGTGCAGTCGGCCTTGCACGCCTGGTTGTCACCGTTCTGGTTGCCGTTGTCGCACTGCTCCTGGTTGGCCCACACGAAGCCGTCGCCGCAGGCCGCGTCGGTGCACATCGCCGTGCAATCTCCGGTGTTGGTGTTCTCCGCGCCGAGGTCGCACTCCTCCATCGTGGTCATCTGCTCGAAGCCGTCGCCGCAGACCGGCAGCTTGCACAGGTCCGTGCACTCGTCGTCGTTGTTGCCCTGGCCGTCGTCGCACTCCTCGTCGGCGTCGACGACGTTGTTGCCGCACTCCTCGAGCATGCAGGCCTCGTTGCAGCCGTCACCGGGGTCGGTGTTGCCGTCGTCGCAGCCCTCGGTCGGGCTCTGGTCGCCGTCGCCACACACGTTGAGCACGCACTCGGCGTTGCACGACTGGTTCGGACCGTTGTCCTTGCCGATGTCGCACTCCTCCACGCCGTCCTGTGTGAAGCTGTCGCCGCACACCGCGGCCTTGCACTCCGGCGTGCACACGGCGCCCGCGCCGTTGTTCTCGCCGTCGTCGCACTCCTCACCGACCGTCGGCTGCACGAAGCCGTCGTTGCAGGTCGCCAGCGTGCAGCTGCTCGTACACTCGTCGGTGTCCTCCGTATTGCCGTCGTCGCACGCCTCCTCCACGCCCTCGATGCCGTCGCCGCAGGTCGGCGCCGCGCACAGGTTCGTGCAATCGTCGTCGTTGGTCTGGTTGCCGTCGTCGCAACCCTCGCCCGGACCGACCGCACCGTCGCCGCACACATTGTTGGTGCAGTCGGCCTTGCAAATGTTCATGTCGCCGTTGTCGGCCCCGTTGTCACACTCCTCGCCGTCGTCCTGCGTGCCGTCCCCGCACACGCCCTGCGGCCCGCCCGTCGTCGTGTCCGACCCGCCCGTCGTCGGGTCGGCCGTCGGGTCGGTCACCGTCTCGGTCGCCGTCTCGGTCGAGATGGTCGTCGGCGTGTCGGTGGTCGACGTCGGGTTGCTCGGGTTGTTGCCCGTCGTCCCCACGTCCTCGGTCGTCGCGCCCGTCGACGCCGTCTCGGTGCTCTCGGTCGTCGTCCCGGTACCGCCATTACATCCGAGGAAGAGGACGCCGCCCGTCGCACATACGGCCAGGGACAGGCATCGCGCTACTACTGAGTTCAACTGCATCCGCGCAACCTAAGGCACAAGCGCACAGAGCACAAGCGCACCTCGATCGCCATCATCGTGACCATCACGCGCAAAAACGCTCACACGACCGTGCACCTGCATGCACATGTGAACCTGTCCCACGACACATGCAATGCTGATCCCTTGATGCGAGATCCCACCACGAGCCCCGCGGCGAGCCTCCACCTCCTGCGCCGGACCTCGCAGCTGCTCGTCGGCCTCGCGCTGGTGGCCGCCGGCGTCTGGCTCGGCGAGGGCTACATCTCTCGCCTCCCCGATCACCGCGGCTTCTTCCTCGTCGCCGTCGAGGACGCTGTACGAACCCCGACCCCGCCGCGTCCGCGGCACACCGTCGTGATCGTCGTCGACGGCCTCGGCCTGGCCCACGCCCGACCCCTGCGATCCGTCGCCCGGCTGGCCGCGGCCGGTCAATGTCGGGACACCGACGTCGGGGCGATCAGCGTCTCGCGCCCCGTCTACGCGGTGCTGTCGACTGGCCTGGAGCAGGACCGGACGGGCGCCCGCAACAACGACGAGACCTCGCCGCTCGCCGTCGAGTCGATCTGGGAGGTCGCGCGAGAGGCCGGCCTCACCGTCTCCGCGGCCAGCGACGTCGCGTGGTGGCAGCAGCTGTTCCCCCGCGGCTTCGACGACTATCGCGTCATCCCCGAGGCCGACGATTACTTCGCCGATGTCCCGCTGCGCGACCTGACGCTGCTCCACCCGGCCTACATCGATCACGCAGGACACGCCCACGGCTCCGCTTCGCCGGCGTACGCCGAGGCCGTCGCCCGCGTCGACCGCGAGCTCGGCACCCTCCTCGATCGCCTCGATCTCACGCAGGACCTCGTCGTCCTCACCGCCGATCACGGCCACTCGGCCACCGGCGGCCACGGCGGGCCGACCCCGGAGATCGCCCGCGTCCTGACCTGCTTCGCCGGCCGTGGCGTGGCCCCCAAAAGCGAGGCCGCCCCGCTGCGGGCCCACGCGATCGCCGGCTCGCTCGCCG
>JAYUXQ010001323.1:0-6345 GCA_043752905.1 Nannocystis sp.
CCGCCATGCGAGTGTGCCGGGACGCATCACCGAATACCCTCAGGAGCGGCGCAATGGCCCGCGCAGCCGTGTTTTTTTGCCGCGGACACCTGTCGCAGAGGGGTTCACGCGGAGCCGCCGCGGCGATTTGTGTGGCTACATCGATTTGTGCCACGCATACACGGTCTGCCACCGCTGACGAAGCTCACTCACAAAGCTGTCGTTCGCGATTAGGCCGGTTTGCGGGCGATGGCGGTCTGGGCGTCGACGCCGGGGCCGAGGCCGCCGCTGCGAAAATTTCCGGTGAGGCTCTCGAGCTCGAGGCCGGCGGTGGCGATCAGCATGCGCAGTTCTTCGGGGAAGATCTGGCGATGCGCGAGGTGGACGATCTGGCGGGCCTCCGGCGGGGGCTTGAAGGCCCGCGGCCGCTTCGGCGCGTCGTCGTAGTAGATGCGAACGTGACACACCTGCGTGCCGGCGTCGTAGGTGTGGTTGGTCGAGTAGACCATCGAGGCGCCGGTGCGCGGATGCGTGAAGTAGGTGACGCTGTGGCGCTCGTTGGGGTCCCAGGTCAACCACTCGATGTCGGGGAGCAAGACATCGAGCGCGAAGTGACCGCCGGGCACGAGCACGCGCCGCACCTCGCGAAAGCACGCGAGCAGGTCCTGCCAGCGATACAGGTGCATCAGCACGTTGAACGGGGCGATCACGAGGTCGAAGCGGTCGTCCGCCAGCGGCATCTCGCAGATGTCCCCGAGGACAGGCTCGATCGGCAGCGTGACCGCCGGGTAGTCCTCGAGCTTGCTGTGCAGCCGCGCGAGCATCGTCGGCATGCGGTCGAGCGCGGTGACGTGGCGGCCGTCCTGCGCGAGCGGGATCGTGATCCGCCCGGTGCCCGCGCCGAGCTCGAGGACCTTGAGCGGAGCGGCGCCGGAGGGCCGGGGAGAGGCGGCCAGGCGCCTGGCGAGGTTGCGGTACCAGCCGATGTCGTGGCGGTGGTCGCGGTACTCGAAGTCGTACAGCTCCGCGTCCTCGTAATGATCGGTGGTGCCACGCTGTAGCAGCGCGGTGGGGTCCGGACGAGCCTGCGTCGGCGGGTCACCGCTGCCGTTTTTGGGCATCAGCCGCGCTCGCGGGTGACACCGGCGGCGACGCGCGGGCGCTCGGGGGCGTCGTCGCGGCGGCGCAGGCGGCTGCGCTTCTTGCGACGCTTGCGGGGACCGGTGCCGTCGTCGTCGGAGCGCTCGGTGTCCCCGGTGGCGAATGGCGCGCTGCCGCCGTGAGAAGCCTCGGCGAGGCGCTGCCAGTGGAGCAGCTCGTTGCCGTCGCCACCGCGGGCCTTGACCGAGAGGCCGAGGAACACCAGGGCGTCGTGGAAATATTGCCGCTGGACCAGCGAGGGGCGCCGCTTCTTGCGGGTGACGGCCTCGACCATGCGCCGGTGGGCCATGAGAATTTGGCGGGCGAGCTCGCGGTCGCGGCGGGCGATGCCCAGGGCGCTGCACAACGGCATCATCAGGTCGTCGATCATCTGATCGAGGCCCTGGCGCGAGGCGGTCATCCACTGGTCGTCGATGAGGGGGGCGAACAGGACGCTCAGCAGCACGCCGTTGTCGGCGATCTGGTTGGTCGCGCTGGTGAACTCGTCGAGCGCGCCGAGCAGGTCCCAGAGCAGGCGGCCGGGGGCGCCGGGGGGCGAGCGCGACGGCACTTGCAGGCCGGGGGGCGCGAGCTTCTCGAACAGCTCGAGGTAGCTCGGCATCAGGTGCTGCAGGAGCTGGGTCTCCAGCAACAGCTCGAAGCTGCGGCGGGCCCCGCCGCCGCGCATGAGCTTGTAGATCTCCTCGAGCACGCGGGCGCGCGAGCATTTGGCGATGTCCTGCACGGTGGCGAGCAGGGCGGTCCAGGTCTCGACCTCGATCGTGAAGTCGAGCCGGGCGGCGAACTTGATCGCCCGGATCATGCGGACGGGGTCCTCCTGGAACCGCAGGAGCGGGTCGCCGATCGTCCTGATGACGCCGCGGTCGAGGTCGCTCAGGCCGTCGACGAAGTCGATGATCGCGTCGGCGTCGAGGTCGTAGAAGAGGCCGTTGATCGTGAAGTCGCGCCGGCGCGCGTCGTCCTCGACGGTGCCCCACTCGTTGTCGTGGGTGATCAGCGGGTCGTCCTCGGCCGCGATCGGGGTGGTGCGAAACGTGCTGGTCTCGATCACCTTCGCGCCGAAGAACACGTGCGCGAGCTTGAAGCGGCGCCCGATGATCCGGCAGTTGCGAAAGGTGCGACGCAGCGCCTCCGGGGTCGCGCTGGTGGCGACGTCGAAGTCCTTGGGCCGGCGCTTGAGGTAGAGGTCGCGTACGCAACCCCCGACCAGGTAGGCCTCGAAGCCCCCGGCGACCAGCTTGCGGACGACCTTCAGGGCGTCCGGGTCCACGTCGCGAAGGGAGATGGCGCCTCTCGTGCCTGCTTTGCCGTCGGCCATGCTGATGCGGTGCTGCTCTAACACACTCGCCCCGGCACGGGCGAAACCTCGTACGTGTGCCCGCTCCTCCCGAAGCCGATCGGGAAGAAGTGGGCGATCTCGCACGGTCTGTTCAGGGTCCGCGGTCCACTTGATCTCGTACAGATAAAGCGTGGCGTTGACTCAGCTCGAGTCGGGGCGCAGTTTACTGAACAGGCGAGCAACCTGACCATGAGCACCGGATTCCAGACCCTGCAAGTGACCTCCTCGTGCACCGGCCTCCACGTGGTCCTCGGCGGACGGCCCGGCGCCCTGGCGGCGTCGGGTGAGGCCTGGCGGGGACAGGGGCCGGAGTTCGCCCTGGCCACCCTCATCGGCGAGCACGAGGCCGCCGGCGAGGCGGTCACCACGGTGACCCTGCGTCTGGCCCGCACCGAGGACGCGTTCTGGGCGCAGGCCGCGTTGCGCTGGCTGACGGCCCACGGTCGGCGGACGATCCTGCGGACCTCGAAGGTGATGCCCAAGGCCCTGGTGCTGGCGGCCCGCGACTGCGGCGCCACCGTCCTGCTCGAGATGGCCCACCACAAGCTGGAGATCCAGCGTGCCCTGCTCGGCGCCGACGCCGACGCGGCCCCGGCCCTGCTGCTCCAGGCCCAGCACCTGCGCCGGCTCGGCGTCGGCGTGGCCGTGCAACTCAGCCCGCTGGTCGCCGGCCTGCACGACCGTCCCGGCCAGATCGATCCTCTGGTCCGGCACATCGCGGCGGCCGACATCCATGACGTGCACCTCAGCGTCGGTCGTCTCGCCCCGGCCCGCGCCCAGGAGCTGATCACGGCGCTCGGCGTCGAGGCCGGCTTCGAGGTCTCGCGCCGCTACGCCGCCACCTCGAGCACCGGCTCATGGAAGCTGTCCGCGCTGGCCGCCGAGTCGCTGCGCGAGGCGGTCCGCAACGTGGTGCTCGGCCAGGGCATCGTCGTCGACGGCTGCGGCTGCGCCAACCACTGCCACCTCGACGTCGCCGGCCGTCGGGCCTACGTCGCGGTGCAGGGCCCCGAGCTGTTCGCGGGGGTGCCCTGACCATGCTTCAAGTCCGCCGGCACACCCGGGTGGTGCGCGGACGCTGCCCTTTGCGACCTGTCCCTCAAGACAGCAGTCAGCGCTCGTCCTCCGCGGGCCCGCCGGAATGGCGACTCGCGCTCGATGCAGCGCTGGCGGTCGCGTCCTATGAGGCGTACTACAGCGTCAGCGAGGCGGACGATACGCGCTCGAAGTCCTGGGGTCGTACTCGCGACGAGACCGGCGAACCGGTCTCCAGCAGCGAGTCGAGCGAGCGCTACAAGGCGCTCTGCGCGGACACCAGCACGCGCTCAGGTGGCGCTGTCGGTCTCGTCTTCCGTGTCGAGGGCCTCGACCGTCTTGACACAGGCCATGCTACCGGCGGCGATCATCATGGCCCCGAGGAGCAGCAGGGAGAAAAATTTACGGTTCATTCGCGAAAACTCCGTCGAGGTCTGCGGACAGTATCATGGATGGAGCGTAGAGCTGCAAGGCGTCGCGCTGGCGCGCTATGAGCGCGGTCCGATCGAGGGGGTTCGCGGCGAGCCAGGTCGGACGGTTGGCCTCGACGAGCTTGCGGGCAGCCAGGGGTAATCCGAGGTCGAGGAGCAAGGCGAGTTGAGCGAGCAGAGATTCTCCGCGTTCGGGGGCGAGCACATGGGCCCGGCGGTAGTGCTCGAGGGCTCGCAGCGGATCTCCGAGGCGGTGGAAGATCTGCCCGGCGACGTCATGGAGCTCGGGCGCGTAAGGATAGGCGCGTAGACCCTGCTCGAGGGCCGCGAGGGCCAGCTCGCGGCGGCGTGGCTCGGGCACGTCGGGCAGGTCGAGGCTGGTCTGCGCCAGTCCGGCGAAGATGCGGGCGTTGCGATCCGGGCTCAAGGCGAGGGCCGCAGCGAAGCGTCGTCGGGCCCCGGGCCAGTCCTTGCGGGCCGCGGCGACGCGGGCGAAGCACAGCTGCGGCAGCTCGTACTGCGGGTCGAGGCGCTCGGCGTTGATGCAGTGAGCCTCGGCACGGGCCAGCAGGAGGTCGCGGCGGGCCTGGTCCGGGGCGCCGCCGACGTTGGCGATCAGCAGCTCGCCGCTGGCCGCCTGGGCGCGGGCCGAGCCGGGCGCGGCGTGCCGTGCCGCGGCCCACAGCTGGCCGTTGCTGCGATAGGTGAAGGCGGTGCCGGCGAGCACGGCGCCGTGGATCACGGCGAGCGCGGCGAGCGGCACGAGCACGAGCTGGGGTCGGCCGAGGCGCGCGGCGAGTGAGCGACCGGCCGCGAGGGTGAGGGCGGCGAGGCCCAGGCACACCGCGACGCTCGGCAGATACATGAAGCGATCGGCCCGCATGTTCGG
This sequence comes from Nannocystis sp., assembly GCA_043752905.1. Lineage (GTDB taxonomy): Bacteria > Myxococcota_A > Polyangia > Nannocystales > Nannocystaceae > Nannocystis. The sequence continues at coordinate 4,835 of JAYUXQ010001323.1, forward strand.
CATGGCCGCGAGGTTGCTGGTCGGCAGGGCGAGCACGAAGCCGCCGACGATCGCCAGGGCGACCACCGGTCTCCGGCGTACACAGGAGATCCCGTAGGCGAGCAGGGCGAGGAGGCCGGCGCTGGCGAGCAGGGTCGCGGGCTCGTCCCAGCGGGCGCCGGCGTCGACGTACTCGGGGGCGAGGCCGACCGGCACCAGCATCTGTTGCAGATACGAGAGGTGGATCTGCGTCGACATCGCGAGCACCGGGCCGAGGCCGACGCGGCTGGCATACAGGCGCAGGTTGCCGGCGCCGTAGGGGTTGAGGTCGCCGAACAGCCAGAGGGTGAAGGCCAGTGTGGCCGCGGCTCCGAGGATCAACGCGGCCGCGAGGCCGAGCAGGCGCGGCCAGGGGCGGCGGGCCTCCCACGGGGCGAGCGCCTCGGCGAGCAGCCACAGCAGCGGCATCGCGGCCGCGGACTGCTTCATGGAACATGCCCCGAGAGACAGCAGGCCGGCGACGAGCGCGAGCGGCCAGGCGCGCCGGCTGCGGACGGCGACGCTGGCGGTCCAGGCGGCCGAGATGCCGAGCCACGCGGCGAGCAGGTCCTCGCGGAACGACACGACGGCGATCGCCTCGGCGTGGATCGCCAGCAGGCCGAACAGCGCGAGGGTGCCGGCCCACAGCAGCATCGGCGCGGCGAGCCGGCGCAGCCACATCGCCAGCGCCGCGCAGGTCCCGAGGTGCAGGGCGATCGACAGCGCGTGGTGCCAGCGCGCGTCGAGGCCGAGCACTTGATAGCTGAGCATGTCGAACAGCACGAGGCCGGGGCGGAACGCGTCAGGGATGTTGCGCGTGACGGCCTCCGGCGAGAACAACACGCCGAGCTCGCCCGGCACGCGCAAGAAGCCGTTGGTGACGAGCGTCCAGCCGTCGTCGTAGACCAGGCCGAAGCCGATCTGCGGGAGTAATACCAGCCCGATCAGCGCGAGCAGGGCGGCGAGGGCGACGCGCGGCCGCAGCTCACCTGGCCCGGGGGACAGCTCACCTGGCCCGGGGGACAGCTTCATGCCGGCCGCGGCTCGCTGTTACTTCGAGTCCTCGACGGCGCAGCGGCCCGGCGGGGCGGTCTGGCGCCGGCGCTTGGGGGCGAGCGGGCCGCAGCGGGTGTAGTCGACGCCGTAGGAGGTGAGGGCCAGGACGGCGCCGATGACGGTCACGACGACGCCGGCGATCGTCGCCTTGTTGAGGACGGCGCCGCGGTGCTCGAGCGTGTGGACGTCGGCGGCGCTGGCCGAGCCGCGGTAGTCGCCGGAGATCTGGCGCTGGGTCGCGTAACCGGCGGCCGCGGTGCCGATCGTGCTGACGCCACCGACGGCGGTGAGGCCGATGCCGAGCCAGAACAGCACGGGTGTGATCGGGCGACGCGCACGCGGGCGGGCGTCGTCGACCGGCGCCGATGTGTCGGCGCGGCCGGCGATCGGGCCGGCGTTGCGCAGCTCGTAGCTGTTGCGCACGCCCATGTTACCGA
>JAYUXQ010001324.1:0-2541 GCA_043752905.1 Nannocystis sp.
CCGCACTTCACCCAGCCCGACGGCACCTGCTTGTCCGTGAAGCCCTGCATCAATGGCATGCACGAGGGATCCGGCCCGGTCTCGCCGGACGTGTCGCCAGTCGTCTGCCCGGTCGTCGAATCGCCCGTGCTCGCGCTGACCGCCGTGTCGCCGGTCGTGCTCGCCGCACCCGTGGACCCGCCGGCGCTCGCGTCGCCGGTGCTCGCGTCGCCCGTGCCGGTCGTGCCGGCGGATCCGGTCATCCCGGAGGTGCTCATGCCGGTCGTGGTCACCCCGCCATCGGTCGGATCGTCCGTCGTGCCGGGGCTGGTCGGGGCGGTCGGACCCTGCGTCGTGTCGGTGGTCGACTGCGTGGCGGATCCCGTGCCGCCGCCGTCGCCACCGCACGCGCCGAGCAGCCCGAGAGCGAGGAAGATCGACCGCCGCAGCGGCTCGATAGGGGTACGAAGAGTAAGCATGCGCGGTAATCTGGCTCGACATCGCGGGCGAGACAAGCGGCGATGAACCCCGGCTCCAGGCCGCTGCACCGCCCCCCGCAACTGCCATCCGGCGGGTCACCCGGGCCCCTGCCCGTCCATGCGCGGCGGCGCGCGAGCCAGCGGGGCACCCGAACGCGGTCCTTCGCGGTATGCTGCGCGCGCAGCCCCCCGCCATGTCGCGTGATGGCAACCCCAGCGATCCGGCGCCCCCACGGGCTGCGCCAGCGAACGAGCGAGCGACGCTCGCCGCTCGCGCGCGACGGTCCCCGGCGACCGAGCCAGAGCGCGGCGAGCGAGAGGCCGACCCCGTCAAGATCGGCCGATTCACCGTGCTGCGGCGGCTCGGCGCCGGCGCGATGGGCCTGGTGTACTCGGCCTACGACGAGGAGCTCGACCGCAAGGTCGCGGTCAAGGTTCTGCGCCGCCGGCTCCACGGCGACACCCAGGGCCAGAGCCGGATGCTGCGCGAAGCCCAGGCGCTCGCCCGGCTGTCGCACCCGAACGTCGTGGCGATCTACGAGGTCGGGTGGTTCGCCGAGACCCTGTTCCTCGCCATGGAATTCATCGAGGGCAGCACCGTGCGCGAGTGGCTCGTCGAGAACCCGCGCACCTGGCGTGAGGTCGTCCACGTGTACACCGAGGCCGGCCGCGGCCTCGCTGCCGCGCACGCGGCCGGCATGGTCCACCGCGACCTCAAGCCCGACAACATCCTCGTCGGCAGGGACGGACGCGTCCGCGTCGTCGACTTCGGCCTCGCGCGACGCAACGACTTTGGCGCCACCCGGGGCGGCGGTGAGTCGCTGGTCGAGCGCAACTACGCCGGCAGCTCGCAGGCCCCGGACCTGTTCGACGGCTCGCACACCATGGTCGGCTCGCTGGTCGGCACGCCGGCCTACATGCCGCCGGAGCAGCTCGAATCCGGAGAGATCGACGCGCGTAGCGACATCTTTAGCTTCTGCGTCAGCCTGTTCGAGGGCCTGTATGGGCAGCGGCCGTTTACCGGCGACGACGCCGAGGGGCTGCGCCAGGCGATCCTCGCCGGCGACATGGCCGAGGTCCCGCGCGACGCGATCGTGCCGGCCCGCGTGCACAAGGTCGTCCTGCGCGGCCTCGCGGCGAACCGCGCCGACCGGCCCGCGTCAATGGTCGATCTGCTCGCCGGGCTGCGCGCCGCGATCGAGCGACCACGCAGGATCTGGTTCGCCGCGCTCGGCACCCTCTCGGTCGCCTCGCTCGCGGTCGGCCTGGTCGGCGCCACGGCGCTGCGGCGCGGCGCCACGGCCGAGGTGTGCACGGGCGCCGCGGCGCGCCTCGACGGCATCTGGGACCCACCCGCCCGCGCGGCCCTCGAGCACGCCGTGCTCGCCAGCGGCCTGTCCTACGCGCCCGCCACCTGGGTCCGCCTCGCCGCCCGCCTCGACAGTTATACCGGGGCATGGACCGCCATGCACGGCGAGGCCTGTCTCACGCATCACCGCGGCGAGCAGTCAGACGAGCTGCTCGACCGCCGCATGACCTGCCTCGACGATCGCCTCGCCGAGGTCACCGCGGTGATCGATGTCTTGAAGACCGCCGACCGCACCGCGATCGAGCGCGCCGTGCAGGCGACCGAGGCGATCTCGACGCTCGACCGCTGCGACGACTCGACGCTGTTGATGGCCCAGAGCGCGCCCCCCTCGCCCGCGGTCGCCGCCGCCGCGACCGACCTGCGCGAGCGCGTCGCCCGGGCCAAGGCCGGAGAGAGCGCCGGCCGCTACCCCGCCGCGCTCGCGCAGATCGACGCCGTCGTGACCGACGCGCAGGCGCTCGCCTACCCGCCCGTGATCGCCGCGGCGCTGCATCGCCGCGCCAGCATTCAAGAGCGCATGGGCGAGTACGCGGCCGCCGAGGCCAGCGGCTTCGCGGCGCTCGCCGCCGCCGAGACCGCGGGGGACGACGGCCTGCGCGCGCAGATCGGCACGGCCCTGATCCACGTCACCGGGACCCGCATCAAGCGCTTCGACGAGGCCCTGCACCTGTCGGCGCAGATCCGCGGCCTGCTCGCGCGCATGGAGGTGGACCC
>JAYUXQ010001325.1:0-15495 GCA_043752905.1 Nannocystis sp.
GGTACGCCAGAGGTCGTCGCCGGGCGCATCCGCGGGCTCGAGGCGGCCGGCGTCGACCTCCTGCTGCTGCAATGTTCGCCGCAGCTGGAAGAGATGGAGCGCATCGCGGCCCAGGTGTTCCCGCTGCTGCGGTGAAGATGTAGGCGCAACGAGGACGGGGCAGGGGACGAACTCGCCCCCATGCGAACAATTGCCCTGTGCCTGGCCCTGTGCTGCGCCTGCGCCGACCTCGAGCTGCACGCCGACCTCGAGGGTCCTCGCGTGTTCGCCAGCTCGCTGCCGCGGCCGCGCAACGTCGAGGTGGCGACGATGCCCGAGATCTTCATCGACTTCTCGGAGGCGATCGACCCGGCCTCGCTGCGCGTCGCGCTGGTCGCCTGGGAGGAGCGCGGGTCGTGCAGCTTCACGCCGGTGTGCGCGGCCGAGGGCACCCGCTGCGAGCGCGGCCGCTGCATGACGAACCCCCTGACACCGGCCGCGATCGCCAGGCTCGCAGACGGACCGCTCGCGGACGCGCTCGCGCTCACACCACCTGTCCTCAAGGACAGCCCGGTCGGGCCAGGCTCGCGCGTGACGATCAGCCCCAGGCGGGCCTTGCAGGCGTATACGCGCCACACCTTGATGCTCTTCGCCCGCGACCTCAGCGGCGCCCCCCTGGTCGACGAGGACGGCGCGACCCACGTGTGGCAGCGCGACCTGGTGACCGCGGGACAGGGTTCGGGCGGCCCCGAGGCGCTGCTCGTCACGCCTCCATCCACCGCCGATCAGGTGCCCCCGAACCTCGCCCACGTCGCCACGCAATTTGCCCGCCCCGTCGAACATGACCCGCAAGCCACGCTCACGCTCGAGGCCGGGGACGGCAGCACCGTGACGCTGATCGACCCGACCCCGTGCGCCGGCTGGGTCCCGGGCCTGTGCCTGCGCTGGACCCCCGGGACATCTGTCCTCCCGAATACGGCCTATCGCCCGACGAGCGGCACGCTGCGCGACCTGCTCGGCCGTACGGCCGTGGCGCCCGCGGAGGCGACGTGGTTCGTCACCGCCGCCACCCCCGACCAGGACCCCCCGCAGCTCGCCGACGCACGCCTCACCACCCTTGGCCCCTGCGCGTACGTTCGCCTCACCGCGACCGAACCACTGCAACTACGGCTGACGATCGGCGACGCGACCGACGAGGCCGTCGCCGGACCCGGCCCCGTCACGCTCGCCCTGCGGACCTCACAGACCACCGCGACGCTCGAAGCGGAGGACCTCGCCGGCAACCACGCCGGGCGATCTTTGAAGGAAGCTGTCCCCGGGGACAGCTCGATCGAGGTGCCGCTCGGGCTCGCCGAGGTCCTCGCCAACCCGCGCGGTCCGGAGCCGGCGCAGGAGTTCGTCGAGATCGTCGACCTGCGCGCCGACGGCCCGCCGCTCACCCACATCGACCTGATCCTCACCGACCGCGCCGCGGCCGATGTCGCGACGGCGCTCGGCGCGGGCGAGCGCCCGGGCGATGCATTACCGCCGTTCACGACGCGCCCGGGCCAGCGCGTGCTCGTCGTCGCGGCCGGCTACGACCCGGCCGAGGGCAGCGACGTCGCCCCGATCGCAGGCACCGTGCTGATCCGCGTCGACGCCTCGCTCGGCGCGGGCGGGCTCAAGAACGCGGGCGAGCCGATCACGCTGTATCTCGCGCCGGAGGCCGGACCCGCCGCGATCGTCGCCAGCTACGCGAATTACATCGCAACCGGGGCGCCGGCCCACGCCGGTCGAAGCGTCGTCGCCGATCCGGGGGCCTGCGATCTGGCGCGCGCCTGGGCCTCGCACCCGGACGGCGCGGCCTCTCCGGGCGCGGCGCCATGATCGGAGGCCGCGACACGCGTGACCGCACACGCCCGCTGGACGCCGCATGATCTCCCCGCGATCTCGCGGCCTCTTGAGCGGCATCACCAGATCGGCGATATGTCTTGTGGGACCGCCCCGAAGAGATGAAACCCTCCGAGCCACGCACAGGCGACCCTGCCGAGCAGCGCCTGGAGGGCAAGGTCGTCAGCACCGTCTACCACGACGAGCGGACCCGCTACAGCGTGCTCCGCGTGCAGATGCCCGGCGAGGCCGGCCTGGCGACCTGGGTCGGTCGCAGCAGCGCGGTCGACGACGGCGCGCAGGTCTCGGCCGCTGGCGACTGGGCCTACCACGCGACCCACGGGCGCCAGTTCGCGTTCTCGCGACTGGTCGCCAAGGCGCCGACGACCGTGCCCGGCATCCAGCGCCGGCTCGAGCGCTACCCTGGCCTCGGCGCCGACAAGGCCGAGCGTATTGTGGCGAAGTTCGGCCTCGATACGCTGTCGATCCTCGACAAGCAGCCGCGGCGCCTGCTCGAGGTCGAGGGCGTCGGTCCGAAGACCCTCGAGAAGTTGCTCGCCTACCACGAGGAGCGCAACGGCCCGATCGTCGAGATCGAGAACCAGCTGCTCGAGCTCGATCTCCCCACCTTTTACGCCGAGGCGATCGTGCACCGCTACGCCGATCAGTCGTTACAGATGCTGCGGGAGCACCCGTACCGGCTCGCGCGCGAGGTCCGTGGCATCGGGTTCACGACGGCCGACAAGATCGCACGCGCGCTCGGGGTCGATCTCGAGAGCGACGACCGCGTCGACGCCGGCCTGATCCACACGCTCGAGCAGGCCGAGCAGGACGGCCACTGCGCCCTGCCGCAGCCATTGCTGATCCAGAAGGCCTGCGGGATCCTCGACCTCGCGCACGACCGGATCTCCGACGGCGTCGACCGTCTGATCGCCAGCAACGAGCTCGTGCTCGACGACCGCCCGGGGCTGCCCGCGCCGCTGTGCTATCCCCCGCGCCACTACGAGGCCGAGCTGCACGTGGCGGCCACGCTCGTCGACCTCGCGCTCGGCGGCGGCCAGCGCCCGCGGTGGCGACAGATCACAATGCCCACCGACCTCAGCGAGGGCCAGGCCGCGGCGGTCGCGGCGATCGCCGACGCGGGCCTCGTCGTGTTGACCGGCGGACCCGGCACGGGCAAGAGCACCGTCACGCGGCAGATCATCGAGACCGCGCTCGCCAACGGCGCCGCGCTGCTGCTCGCCGCGCCGACCGGCCGCGCCGCCAAGCGACTCGCCGAGGCCACCGGCCACCGCGCGACGACGATCCATCGCCTGCTCGAGATCCAGGGCAACACCGGACAGTTCAACTTCGACGCCGGCAACCCGCTGCCGGTCGGCCTGGTCGTCATCGACGAGGCCTCGATGCTCGACCTCCCGCTCGCGAACTCGTTGCTGTCCGCGCTGACGCCCGAGCACCGCCTGTTGCTCGTCGGCGACGCCGACCAGCTGCCCTCGGTCGGGCCCGGCAATGTTCTGCGCGACGTCATCGCCGCCGCCGACCGTCCCGGCTCGCCGATCCCGGTCGTGCGCCTGACCCAGATCTTCCGGCAAGCCGAGGGCTCGTCGATCGTCGTCGGCGCGCACCAGATCCTGCACGGTCAGGTCCCGCAGGCCGACCGCAGCGCCGACGGCCAGTTTTACGTGATCCAGGCCCGCGACGCCGAGCGTGCCCACGAGCTGGTGATCAAGGCCGTCACCGAGCGCATCCCGCAGGCCTACGGCCTCGACCCGCGCACCGACATCCAGGTGCTGTGCCCGATGCACAAGGGCCGCGCCGGCACCGAGGCCTTCAACATCGCGCTGCAGGCCCACCACACCGCCGGCCGGCCCGAGCTCGTGCAGCACCTGCCCGGGCGCGCGCAGCCGCGGATCTTCCGCGTCGGCGATCGCGTGATGCAGATCCGCAACGACCACGAGCGCAGCGTGTTCAACGGCGACATCGGCGTGGTCACGGCCGTGTATGCCGAGACCCAGACGCTCGTCGTCGAGATCGACGGCGTATCGGTCTCGTACGACAGCAAGCAGCTCGGCGCGCTCCAGCTCGCCTACGCGGTGTCGATCCACAAGAGTCAGGGCAGCGAGTTCCCGGCCGTGGTCGTGCCGCTGCTCGGCGAGCATCACGTGATGCTGCGCCGCAACCTGCTGTACACCGCGGTCACCCGCGCGCGCCGGCTGTGCCTGATCGTCGGCGACTCGCGGGCGCTGATGCAGGCGGTCCATCGCGGCGACGCGGCGAGGCGCTACACCGGCCTGTCGGAGCGCTTGCTGGCGGCCCTGCGCTCGCAGCTCGGCGAGACCGAGTTCATCGCCGACGAGTGACGCTCAGCCGCACTTGCTCTCGTAACAGGTGATCCACGCCATCCACTGCGCCGCGCCGCCCGGGTGCTGGTCCTGGCACATGGCCCAGCACAACAGGAAGCAATTCGGATTCTCGGCGGGGCAGGCGGCGTTGCAGCTGGCCTGCACGCAGGCGTCGACCGCCTGGCACTCGGCGTTTTGCTGGCACGCGGCCTTCTCCGCCGCGCACAGCCCCAGCGCGCAGACGCCGGAGCAGGCTACCTCCGCGCAGGCGGAGATCGTGTCGAGCTTGCCCTTTTGTTCCGCGTAGCCGGGGCAGCTCTCCCACTGTGAAATGCACGGCTGAGTCTGCGTGCAGCTCCACGCCGCGCTGCACGCCGGGTCGGCCGCGCAGTCGCTGACCGGGACACAGCAGTTCATCGCCAGACACGCGCGACACTCCGGCGGATCGATGTTCGGGAAGCTGTCGGCCGGGGCACAGATCGACCCCGTCATCGTGGAGTCGGTCGGGTCGGTCGTGCTCGTGGTCCCCGGGACCGTCATGGCGGAGGCGGTGGTTTCGCCGGTCCCGGTCGTCGAGCCCGCGGTCGCCTCGGCGGTGCCAGTGCCGGCCTGGGCGGAGGTCGACCCCGGGCCTGCACCGGTCGAGGCCTCGCTCGCGGCGGTCCCGCTCGACCCGCCGGCGCCGTCGTGCGGCCGGTCGACGAAGCAGGCGGCGGCCATCAGCCCGAGCAGCCCGAGCAGCCCGGCGGTACTGGCGACGAGGGTCCGCGGGGCCATGGTTCGCAGTCTAACACCCATGTCGGCCCCGCCGGCCGGGCCAGACGAGCACTTCCAGGCGCGCCTGCGCATGTGGTAGGTAGACAGCCCAGCATGTCCGGCCACAGCAAATGGTCCACCATCAAGCGCAAGAAGGGGGCGCTCGACGCCCAGCGCGGCAAGATCTTCACCAAGATCGCGCGCGAGATCATGGTCGCGGCCAAGGAGGGTGGCGGGGATCCGACGGGTAACCCGCGCCTGCGCACGGCCCTCGCGGCCTCCCGCGCCGCGAACATGCCGCGCGACAATCAAGAGCGCGCGATCAAAAAGGGCACCGGCGACCTCGCGGGCGTCACCTTCGAGACGCTGCAATACGAGGGGCGCGGCCCCGCGGGCTCGTGCTTTATCCTCGAGATCCTCACCGACAACAAGAACCGCACCGTGGCCGAGATCCGCACCGCGTTCGGCAAGTCCGGCGGCGAGATGGTCAGCAACGGGGCCGTGTCGTGGATGTTCATGCACCGTGGCGTGCTCGAGGTCGCCAAGACCAAGATCACCGAGGAGGCCCTGATGGAGCGCGCCCTCGAGTTCGGCGGCGAGGACGTACAGGACTGGGACGAGACGTGGGGCGTGCTGTGCGAGCCCTCGAGCTTCAACGAGCTACAAACTGCGCTCGCGGACCTCGAGCCCATCGGCGAAATTACGTACATCCCCAAGCCCGAGTCGGAGCTGACTCTCACCGGGGACGCCGCGGTCTCGGTCGCCAAGCTGTGGGCCAAGCTCGACGAGCACGACGACGTGCAAAAGTGCTACCTCAACGCCTCGCTCCCCGACGAAGTGCTGGAGGAGTACGGTCCCTGAGGTGCGGATCCTCGGCATCGACCCTGGCACCCGGATCGTCGGCTACGGCCTCGTCGACTGCGACCGCGGCGCGTCCGGGGTCCGCGACGCCGGCTTTCGCTACGTGGAGTGCGGCGTGATCCGCCTCGTCGAGAGCGACGTGATGCCCCGGCGTCTGTTGATGTTGGCGGGCACGCTCGGCGAAATTATCGAGGAGTACGCGCCCGCGGTCATGTCCCTCGAGTCCGCGTTTTACGGCGTCAACGCCAGCTCGGCCCTCAAGCTCGGCCAGGCCCGCGGCGCGATCATGCTGGTCGCCGCGCAGCACGGCCTGCCGGTCGCCGAGTACGCGCCTGCGCTGGTCAAGCGGTCGGTGGTCGGCCACGGCCGTGCGACCAAGCAGGACGTGCAGTCGCGCATAAAACTGCTGTGCCGGCTCGCGCGCGAGCCATTGAGCGACGCCGCCGACGCGCTGGCGCTGGCGCTGTGTCATGCCCAATTGGACATTTCCGCAGGGACAGGGAGGCCGTCTTGATCGGCTGGCTGTCCGGCGTCGTCGTCGCCCGCGACCCCGCGCAGGGGGTCGTCGTCGTCAACGTGGCCGGCGTCGGCTACGAGGTCCGCGTGTCGCTGCAGACGCTGGCCGAGGTCGGCGACCTCGACGAGCTGTGCACGTTGTGGATCTACACCTACGTGCGCGAGGACCAGCTCCTGCTGTATGGATTTGCCACGCCGGCGGAGAAGCGGCTGTTTCTTTTATTAAATGGGGTGCCCAAGGTCGGGCCGAAGCACGCGCTCGCGGCCCTGGGCGGGTTCCCGTTCAACGAGCTGGTCGAGCACCTTCGGCAAGGTCGGCACGACCAGCTCCAGAAAATTCCCGGCATCGGGAAGAAGACGGCGGAGCAGATCCTGCTGTCGATCGGCGACAAGGTGAACGACCTCGGCTCGCCGGGCGAGGCCGTCACGACGCCGGCGACGCCGAGGACCGATGGCGGATCGGCGCAGCAGGACGAGGCGCGGGCCGTGCTCGTCGAGCTCGGGTGGCGGCTCAAGGAGGTCGACACTGCGCTCGCCAAGGTCGTCGCTGCGGGCTGGCAGGACCATGGCGGGGCGCTCGACGACCTCGTGCGCCGCGCCCTCGCGCAGCTCATGGAACGCTGACATCGCTGACCTCGCTGCCATGGGTGGCGGCCCCCAAATGCCGGGGACAGGGGTTTATGCGGCGCTCAGGCGATCGGCACGGTCTGCGCAAAGCGGCGCTGGTATGTCGTCTCGCAGCGCGCTCGCACTCCTCGCCTGTCTCCTCTTCACCGCCTGTAGCGACGGCGAGGAGGAGGAGGGGACCGATACCGACGATTCGAGCACGGGCGCGGGGGACAGGGAACCGACCGGCGGCGACCCGGCCTGCGCGTGCATCGACCCCGAGATGCCGGGCTTCGCCTCGTACATCTGCGCGGGGCCGCCGTGCGGGGCCGTCACGCTGGTGTGCAATGATATGGAAGCGGGCCCGGGGGGCCTGGTCGAAAGTCGGCGGGGGGGGTGCGATCGGGCGTGATCTCGCGCGTGAGTTGCGATATCGTACTCGCATGTTCCTTCAGACCTTGACCTTGACCATGACCCTCGCGCTCGCCGCCGGTGGCGAGGCTGGTGCGCCGCCGGCGGTGCTCGCGCTGGTGACCGCCCCCTGGGCGACCCACAGCGAGCTCGTGCAGCTCGGAGAAGTGTCGGCCCGCGGGCGCTTCGAGCACACGGCCGGGGCCGCGGTGCGCGGGGCGGTGGTGCCCGGCGGTGGGGTCGTCGCGGTCGCCGACACCTCGCCGCGCAGGGACCTGTCGTTCGCGGCGAGCCTGTTCGTGCTCGCGGACGGGCACGCGGCGCGGCGGCTGTGCGACGAGGTCGTGCACGCGTCGCGGCCGTTCGTCAGCCCGGAGGGCCGCGTGTTCGTGGTGCGCGGCGCGGCGGGGCAGGAGAGCGACGGCTCGCGGCTGCGCGACGACTTCCTGCGCGACGACTTCCTGCGCGTCGACGAGATCGACCTCCAGACCGGCGTGGCACGCACGCAGCACCGCTTCACCGGGCAACTCTTGCACTTTGCGGGCTGGTACGACGGGGCGCTGCTCGTGTATCGCGTCGACGGCGATTCGGTCGACATCGTCGCGGTCGATCCGCGAGGTGGATCGGTGCGGACGGTGCTCGCCGACCTGCCGCCGTTCGCCCGCGACTTCTCGGTCGACGCGACGCGCGGCGAGCTCGTGTTCTTGAACCGCGACGAGGCCGATCCGCTGCGCTGGCACGTGCTCGGGCTCGACCTGCGTGGTGGCTCCCTGCGTTCGCTCGGCGAGACCGACAGCGTGCGCGTCGGGCCGTTCGCCAGCGGCGGCGCGGTGCACGTCGCCGGCCCGACCGGGGCGCTCGCGCGGATCGGCGGCCGTGGCCCGGACCCGCACAGCCCATGCGCCGAGCTCGGGTCGCCGGACGATCCGTCCGGGAGATCCGCGGCGAGCTGCGGCGACGTCCTGCGCCTCGCCAGCGCCGACGGTCGCTGGACCGCGGGGCTGCATCACCGCCCGGGCGCCCTGCCGCGGCCCTTCGTGCTCGAGGCCGCCAGCGGGCGCGCGACGCTGCTGCCGGCCGCAGGCGGCTGGGTCGAGCTGCTCGGCTTCGCCGCGGAGGTGACCCCGTGAGCGCGCGTATTCACTATATTCGCACCCTGGCCTTCGGGACAGCCTGCCTGGCCCTCGGGGCAGGTGTGACGATTACACCGGCGCACGCGTATTGCCCGTGTTACACGGCCTCTAGCATCTCGAACGATCACGACTGCGGGATCGAGGCCGTCGAGGGCGACAACCCGAGCCTGGAGCAGTGGAACGAGATCTTCGCGCTGGTGGCCCAGGGCGCGGCGGCGTGGGGTGATCAGGGGCCGACGGTGCCCGACATCGGTCAGGGTTGCGGCAAGCCGAACCCGCTGGTGTCGGTGCCGGCGCGCTTCCCGTGCGAGCTGCTCAAGGGTATCGCCATGCAGGAGACCGGCTGGCGGCAGTTCTGCGCGCCCGATACGCCGAACGATCAGGACGGCAAGTCCTCACGCACGATCATCTCGTTCGACTGCGGCTACGGCATCGGCCAGGTGACGAGCGGCATGCACAAGGGCGAGGCCCCCGACTTCGACCGCCAGCGCGTCGCAGCGGAGCCGATCTACAACCTCGCGACCGGCACGCGGATCCTCGCGCAGAAGTGGAAGGCCACCGAGTGCGTCGGCGATAATCAGCCGACCGTCATCGAGCACTGGTATAGCGCGACCTGGGCCTACAACGGGCTCGCCTACGTCAACAACCCGAACAACCCCAATTACGACGCGTTTCGCGGCGTGTGGAACCCGCAGCTCGGCGGCTCGGCGCCGTATCAGGAGAAGGTGTTCGGCTGGATCGAGCACCCGAACGCCGGCTGGTACGAGGCCGTCGCGCCCGCATATCCCAACCTCGGCGAGATCGGCAATGATGGCAGCCCGGGCGAGCTCTCGGAGCCCGGCTGCGCGTCCCCGACCGACTGCGGCAACAAGCGGTCGACGCACCCGACCACGTGCGACGGCGCCGAGCCCGGGACGACCGGCGAACCCGGGACGACCGGCGAACCCGGCACCACCGGCGAACCCGGCACCACCGGCGCGACCACCGACGCGTCCACGGGCTCGCCGACGACCGGCCCCACCACCGCCGGTCCGACAGGCACGGACGCGACCACGCTCCCCGAGACCGGCAACCCCGAGTTCACGGCGGGGATCGGCCAGACGCCGACCGAGCCCGACGCGACCGGCGGTGACAGCGGGACCGGCGGGACCGGCGGGACCGGCGGGACCACGGACGACGCGCGCGGCGACGACGACGGCTGCGGCTGCCGCGGCGCACCTGTCCGCGGGGACATGTGGCTACTGTTGTTCGCGCCGCTGCTGCTTCGGCGCCGACGTGCCTGTCATGCCCGTCATGCCTGTCATGCCCGTCATGCCCGCCATGCCCGCCATGCCTGTCATGCCTGTCATGCCTGTCATGCCCGTCATGCCCGAGGGTGACACACTCTTTCGCATCGCCCGCACGCTGACGCAGGCGCTCGTCGGCCGGCCGTTCACCGCGGTCGAGTCGACGGTGCCCGCGATCGCCCCGGCGCAGCTGGTCGGCCGCACGACGGTCGCTGTCGAGGCCCATGGCAAGAACCTGATGATCCGCCTCGACGACGCCCGCACGATCTACAGTCATTTGCGCATGACCGGATCGTGGCACGTGTACCGCCCCGGCGAGCGCTGGCAAAAGCCGCGGTCCGGCGCCCGCCTGGTGCTGGAGACCGCCGACATTCATGCGGTCTGTTTCTACGCCCCGGTCATCGAGCTGCTCGCGCCCGGCGGCGAGCAGCGCCACGCGGTCCTGACCCAGCTCGGCCCCGACGTGCTCGCGCCGGAGTTCGATGTCGCCGCCGCGGCCCGCCGGCTCGACGACCCGCGGCCGATCGGCGAGGTCGTGATGGATCAGCGTGTGATCGCCGGGATCGGGAACGTCTATAAATCCGAGCTGCTGTTCATCCAGCGCATCGACCCCTGGCGCCCGGCCTCGACACTTGACCTGGCCGAAAGGACAGCCCTGATGCAGCAGACCCTCACGCTCATGATCCCGAACCTGCGCCCGGGTGCCGGCATGCGCACCACCCGTGCATCGCTGGGCGGGCCGCGCCAGTGGGTGTATGGCAGGAGCGGCGAGGCGTGCATGGTCTGCGGGACGATCATCGCAATGCGCAGGCAGGGGGCTGCGGGGCGGTCCACGTATTATTGTCCAAAGTGCCAGGGTGTCGCGCCCGGGCCCGGGTGACGGCGGCCTCGCCCCGAGGAGGACGCGCTTGCGTGAGGCCGTCGGCGAGTCCATGCGCCGGTGCGAGCACAGCGGTCTTGCCGACGGGTTCGGCGATCGCCGGAGCACCCGCAGGCCCGGGCTGCGCCGGCTGCGACGCGCTCGCCGGGGTCGAGGGCACAGCGCTCCCGGTAGCCGGATCGGGGACCGGTTGCCAGGTCGAGGACAGCACGCGAGCACCCGCGCACAGGAATTAGATCGACAGCGCCACGGCCCAGGGGCGTCCGCGCGCAGACGCATGTCAAGCCGGCGCGGTACCCGGCCCGTGATCTCCAAGCCCCACTCCCCGGTCCGAGGCTGACCCATCACGAGGTCAAGCTATGCGCTCAGTTCGACCCGGCACAACAAGGCCGCGATCGACCCTGGCACCGGCCATGGTTGCAACCGCTGAATGGAGTGCAGACATCCGGCGTCCGAATCGATGCCAAGAAGAGGGTCGTCGAGGGGAGTTGGTAACGCAACCGTGCCTCCTTCGTGAGGTTCGCACTACGACCAGCATATCCACGCCAATGACGCCATATCGCATACCCACTTACGGCGCCCATGCCGAATGCCGTCTGCTTACCGACATGACGCTACCAGTCGCTTAGGTCTAGACTTTTGCTGCTTCCGTGGCATGCTCGGTGGCGGCATGTCCGCATCTACTCCCATCGTCATCGAAACTCGGCGATTGCTACCTTCCCATCGTCGGCTCGGTCGCTTGTCCTTGCGGGTCGTATCGGGACCTGACCGCGGCCAGAAGTTCTGCCTCGACCTCAACCGAAACCGACCGATCCGCGGCGGGAGGGGTCCACACAACGACTTGATTTTGACCGACGATTCGGTCAGCAACGAGCACTTCGAGCTGCGCCCCGAGGCGACCACCGTCATTCTGCGTGACCTCGGCAGCACGAACGGCGTCGTCCTCGGCTCCGCACGCGTGCGCGAGGCGTGGATCGTTCCCGGGTCGCGTTTCGTCGTCGGGGATAGCGAGCTGGAGCTTGTCAGCGCCGATCCAGTCGAGATCACCCTCTGGCCCGATGATCAATTCGAGGGCATGCTCGGGCGCAGTGCCGTGATGCGCGAGCTTTTTAACCAACTCGACCAGCTCGCGCGACAGGAGGGAGTGCTGCGCTGCGTCCCCGTGCTACTGGGTGGACAGACGGGCACCGGCAAGGAGCTCGCCGCGCGCGCCTTGCACAACCGGAGCACCCGACGCAACCGACCCTTCGTGGACTTTACTAGCCTCCTGGCCAACACGGCCAGTAGCTCCGAGTCCGGCACCGCCGAGGATCGCGATGGCCTGTTCCGCTCGGCCCGGGGCGGCACCCTGTTCATCGACGAAGTCGGCGAACTCTCCCCGGAGCTGCAAAGCCGCTTGCTGCGCCCACTCGAAGAGCAGCGCCTGCTGGAGCTGGACGTCCGTATCATCGCAACCACACACCACAGCTTGATCAAGCTGATCGAGCAGAACCGCTTTCGCGACGACCTTTACTATCGGCTTCAAGGCGTATACCTCGAGATGCCGAGCCTCCGCGAGCGCGGCGAGGACGTCTTGCTGCTCGCGCAGCACTTCCTCGACGACCTCGCCGCCCGCGGAGCGCCGCGCCTGCGCTTGAGCGACGAGGCCCGTGGGCTGCTGCGCGCCGACCTGTGGCCGGGTAATGTGCGCCAGTTGCAGCGCGTCATCCAGCGCGCAGCCATCGTCGCCGACGGCCCGCAGATCCGGCGTAAGCACCTGGCCCTCGAGGTCAATCACCTGCTCGGCGTCAACCTTGAGTTCGAGCAGTTCTTCAGCATGCCCGTGCGAGAGGCCAGCGGGGAGTTCGGGCGCAAGTACTATCGCCGCCTGCTAGCACGGTTCCCGACCCGTAACGAGGCCGCTCGCTTCGCTGGCGTCACCCCCGAGGGCCTGCGCGTCGCGCTTAAGCGCCTCGGCATCGACAACGAAGCGAAGCCTCGTAGCGATAAGGCCTGATCACGCGACCATGTCAACGCAAGTTGCACGTTTGCAGTTGCATGCACCCAACGGGACATGACACCGTGACAACGTTCGTCGGTATCGACACGGAAGTACGGACGTGTATCCTGGTCTATGGGTATGGCCAGCTTTGAAGACGACCCTCGACGCGACGCTCGACGCCCGACGTGGATACCTGTAGGGTCGAGCGCCAGCGTCAGCGAAATGTCTCCGGAGGCGCCTGCCGGCGAACGGGACGGGTCCTGGCTTGGCCGCATGCTCGACGGTCGCTTCGAGCTCGTCGCCGTCATCGGCCATGGTGGCATGGCCACCGTCTACCGCGCGCGTGAATCGGGCCTCATCACCCGCGACGTGGCCATCAAGCTGCTGTCGCACGAGAGCTCGCGCGATCCCACGGTCATCGCCCGGTTTCGCCGCGAGGCCCAGATCATCACGGACATCCATCACCCGCACGTGGTCAACGTGTTCCACGTCGGTTCCGCCGATGACCAGCTCTATATTGTCATGGAGTTGCTGCGTGGCCAATGTTTGCAAACCACATTGCGAGAGCAGCGGTCCCTACCCTGGTCTCGCCTCGCGCCGATGATGCTCCACGCCTGTGCTGCTCTGCAGGCCGCGCACGAGCAACAGATCATTCATCGCGACGTCAAGCCCACCAACTGCTTCCGGGTCGACGCGATCGGCAACCCCGACTTCCTCAAGGTGCTCGACTTCGGCATCGCCAAGGCCAAGCAGTTGCCGGAGGGCCTCGAAGAGGGGACCCGACAGGGCACATTCTTCGGCACGCCGCATTACACCGCGCCCGAGATCATCGACCCGCACGGCGGCCCTGTCGACGGGCGTGTCGACATGTTCGCGCTCGGCGTGGTGATGTACCAGTGCCTCACCGGGTCGCTGCCGTTCGAGGGCGCACGCGGGTTCGAGGCGCTGCATCACACCGTCCATTCGACGCCGGACCCACCGCGCGAGCGTGCCCCCCTCGCCGAGATACCCGCGGCGGTCGAGGACCTCGTGATGCGCACGCTTGCCCGGCGACCGGAGGACCGCTTCGCCGACATGGCCACCCTCGCCGCAGCCATCCGGCGTACAACGCTCCCTCGCGTGCCCGCCAGGGACGAGGCTATCCGCGTCGGCATCATCGAGGACGCCTCACCGCCACCACCTCTCCCGCGCCGGGTCCCGCGAACCCGACCGGAAATGCCGTCGCAAGACACGCCCGGCCTGCACCCGACTCCACCGCGACAGCCACCGACCGCCGAAATGGACGAAGCTTATGAGAGCTCGCCGACTTCACCGTCCGGTGAAACGGTCCGGCCCGTCCGAACGACCATCGGCGTGCTCGCGGTCGGCGTGTTGAGCCTCCTCGCGCTGCTCGCATACGAGGCGTGGATACCGATTCCGGCGGAGACCATCCGGGAGCGACGGTCAGTGCCGGTGCCCGTTCCCATCCTTGTGCCGGAAGAGGAGCCTCCCGCCTCGACCGATCTGACCACGGCCGACGTGACCACGACCGACATCGCCCCGATCGAAACGACGACCACCATCCCCTTGCCGATCGCGCCGGCCACGACCGACAGCCTGGGCGGTGGTGGGTCGACCACCGGCCAGGACCGGCAGCAGACGATCGTCGCCCAGCTGAATCAACCTCTTGCCGAGCTCGCGCTGCGCTGCGGCATCGGCATCTACGACCCATGGAAGCTGCAAGTGAGCCTCCAGATCGCCCCCGACGGCAGCGTCAAGTCCGTACGTGCGCCCACGAGGCCGCTCGCCCCGGCGCCGCGCAGGTGCCTCCTGGGCCTCCTTCGCGCGCGAAGCTTCGCACGCGGCGACGGCTTCATCACCGTCGTCCACACGCTCCGGGGCGGCGGCGCATGATCGTCGCATGGCTCGTCCTCGTGCTCGCTGCTCCGCCTCCGCCGGCGCCCGCCTGCGTCCAGGCGGCGATCGAGCAGCACCGCATCCGCGCCTTCATGCTCGCGGCCCGCACCGCGGAGACCTGCTGGGGCCAGACTCAGGACCTTCGCGCATTGCTCGTCGCCTGTCAGGCGCGCACGCGGCTCGGTCACTTCGCCGAGGCCGCGAGCATCCTCGCCCGCTACGATGCCCGCGCCACGACCGACACCTCGGCGTGGAGTCGCGACAGCGCCGAGGCCTTGCGCACCGAGATCGCCGGGCACCTCGGCGCCGTACACTTGCTCCTGAGCCCACCCCTCGCGGCCGGCGAGCGCGTCGACTTCGAGCTCGCACGCCCCGAAGATCCCACCCGTGAACCACTGCGTGGCGGCTCCGCGGAGCTCGAGCGCAGCAGGGTCTCCGGCATCGCCCTCGATGCCGGTCGCTGGCTGCTCACCCTCCACCGCGAACACTTCGAGCCGACGCGCAGCGAGCTCGTCGTCCCCGCCCGCTCCGCGCAGACCATCACCGTCACCTCGCGGCGGCTCGTGACGCCCCGCGCCGTGGCGCTGGCGGCCTCGCCGACCCACCTACGACTCGGCCCCACCCGTGCGCTCGGCCGCGGCGTCGAGTTACGGCTGCGTCGCCTCGACGACGACAGCGAAACCATCCGTACGCAATACGACGACACACTCGTGCTTCACCTCGCCCCCGGCCGATGGTCACTGCTCGCGCGCGCCCGTGGATACGCGCCCCTCCGGATCCCGGTCACGCCCGGCGCTCCGGTGAGCCTGCAGCTGCGCCGCAGATCTCCATGACCCCGCAAGCCATACTCCTGTCACTCGTGCTCGCGGCCCCTGCCCCGCCCGACGGCCTCGTATCACCGCCCTCCGTCGGCGGCGCGATGCTCCTCGACGAGGGCGACCCGGCGAGCGCCGCCGGCGTGTTCGAGGGCCTGTGGAAC
>JAYUXQ010001326.1:0-2537 GCA_043752905.1 Nannocystis sp.
CGCATGGCCCGGCTGATGAACCTGCCGCGGCTGGCCCGCCTCAACTCCCTGCCGCTGTTGCTGGCCGCCCCGTGGGGCCTGATGTGGGGCCCGACCTGCGCCCTCCCTTACCTCCCGCTGCCCGCCAAGATCACCGTCCAGATCGGCGAGCCCGTCACGGTCGACCGCTGCGAGGAGCCACAGGTCCACGAGCGCACCCCGCCGATCTACGAGCACGTCCAGTCCGCGATGCAGGCGATCCTCGACGACCTGTACAGCGAGCGCCTGTTCCCGATCCTCGGCTGACCTGTCCCCCGGGACAGCCGCCCCGAGCATCGCCCTCGGGACATGTTCGATGAACCTGCGACCCGCGCTTGCGCGCGCGCGATTTTGCGATAGCCTGCCAGGAACCGCATGGCAGGCCATCATCAGCTCGACCTCTTCGGCGGGTCCGCGGGCCCGGAGGCGCCTCCTGTGGGTAAAGGCCGCGCGGTCCAGGGTCCCGTCGGCCCGGCCGAGCACCCACCCGAGCTCGCCACCCTCGCAGCCGCCATGCCCGCCGGCCTGCGCATGGGCACCTCCTCGTGGGCCTTCACCGGCTGGGGCGGGCTGGTCTACGACGGGGCCTACCCGCAAAACCGCCTGTCGCGCGAGGGCCTCGCCGCGTACGCCAAACACCCGCTGCTGCGCGGCGTCGGCGTCGACCGCAGCTACTACGCCCCGCCGACTTCGGAGGAGTTCGCCGCTTACGCCGCGGTCGTGCCGGCCGAATTCCGCTTCCTCGTCAAGGCGCACGAGGCCTGCACGATCGCCGTGTACCCGCGACACGCCCGCTACGGGGCGCTGCGTGGCCAGCCGAACACCCGCTTCCTCGACGCCGTCTACGCGCGTGAGGCCGTCGTCGGCCCGACCCTCGCCGGCCTCGGCGACAAGGCCGGACCCCTGCTGTTTCAATTCTCCCCGACCGACGTCGAGGCTCTCGGCGGCCCGCGGTGGTTCGCCGACCGCCTGCAGCGCTTCCTCTCCGAGCTCCCCCGCGGCCCGCTCTACGCCGTCGAGATCCGCAACCGCGAGCTCCTGACCGGCGCTTACAGCGACGCGCTCGCCAGCTGCGGCGTGTGCCACTGCATCAACGTGTACCCGGGCATGCCGATGCCCGGGGCCCAGTTCGAACGCACCCGACAGGACCTCGCGCCCGCCGTCGTGTGCCGCTGGATGCTCCACCCGCGCATGAACTGGGAGCAGGCCGAGACCGCCTACGCCCCCTTCGATCGCATCGTCGACGCCGACGACGAGCGCCGCCAGGACATGGCCCGCGTGTGCCTGCGCGCCGAGGCGCTCGGCCTCCCGACGCAGGTCGTCGTCAACAACAACGCCGAGGGCTCCTCGCCTCGCACGATCGTCGAGCTCGCGCGGGAGATCGTGAAGCTGCGCGCCGCCACGCCAGACTGATCACACTCCCAAACCTCGAAGAACGACCGCGCCAAATCGCCGCAGGCCCGTCGCGCACGGCGATCCGCGGGCCCAGCGCTGCATACCTCGCCTTGCGCCGCGAGGTCACCGGAGGTCATAGTGAGCCCGCCAGGCGGGAGGCGTGATGACCGAAGGACCGGTGACGAAGGGGAGGCGCTTCTTTAAACTCGCAGGCATGACCGCCCAGGTCGCGGGTAGCTACGCGACGACGCGGATCAAGTCGATGTTCCAGTCGGAGGAGAGCGCCGAGAGCGACCTCAAGGCCGCTCACGAGCGTAACGGCGGCCGGATCGCCCGGACCCTCGGCGAGCTCAAGGGCGCGGTGATGAAGGTCGGCCAGATGGCCTCGATCGCCGGCGACATTTTACCGAAGGAGCTCGCCGAGGCGCTGCGAGGCTTGCAACGTCAGGCGCCGCCCGTCGATTACGAGGTGATCGCCGGCCAGATCGAGCGCGAGCTCGGCGCGCCGCCCGAGTCTCTTTTTAAGCGTTTCGACCGCGCTCCCTTCGCGTCCGCGTCGATCGGCCAGGTCCACCGCGCGACCACCGACGACGGCCGCGAGGTCGTCGTCAAGGTCCAGTACCCCGGGGTCGACACGGCGGTCAGCTCGGACCTCTCGCAGCTCAAGCTCGTGCTCAAGGCCAGCGGCCTGATCAAGGTCCGCAAGCAGGCCCTCGACGAAGTTTTTAAAGAGGTCAAGGCCCGCCTCGCCGAGGAGCTCGACTACTGCAACGAGGCCGACAACGTCCGCAAGTTCCGCGAGTACCACGCGCGCCACCCCTTCGTCGTCATCCCGGACGTCGTCGGCGAGCGCTCGGCCCAGCGCGTGCTGACGCTGACCTACGAGCCCGGCGACCACGTCTCCGACCTCGAGAGTCTCGGCTACGACCAGCCCACCCGCGACCTCCTCGGCCAGCACCTCTTCAAGCTCCTCATCGATCAGCTATTCGAGTTTCGCAACCTCCACGCCGACCCGAACCCTGGCAACCTCGCGTTTCGCCGCGACGGCAGCGTGGTCCTTTACGACTTCGGCTGCGTCAAGCAGATCCCCGACCCCATCATCGAGGCCTACGGCAAGACGATCC
>JAYUXQ010001327.1:0-6334 GCA_043752905.1 Nannocystis sp.
GCTTGTCGTCGTGGTCCTGAATTGCGACGAGGGCGGCGGCATCCTTGGCGGCGACGAGACCGGGGATCGACTGGAGGAGCTTTTCGGGGCTGTGGGCCATGGAAGCCGCAGCCTTACTACATCCCATGGTCGACCGCAAAGGCCGGCCGCAGGTTGGCGCCGGTCCCCCAGCGAGCGCGCTTCCAGGTCTGTCCCGGGGCCGCGAGCTCCCAGGCGAGGGCGCTGCGGACGATCCGGAGCCCGATGCCGCCGGTCGCCAGGCGGTCGTCGAGCTCGCCGGGGTCGACCGCGAGGTCGTAGAAGCGCTGGGAGTCGCGACCGCTGCCGAGGATGAGCTTGAGATCGCCGACGATCGCCGCGCGCGAGCCGTCGCCGAGGTAGGCGACGACCAGCCTCGGCGGCGGCTGAGGGTCGTCGATCACGGGCACCAGGGTGTCGCCCTGCCAGGCGCCCGGGAACGGCAGGCCGAGCAGATCGGCGAGGGTCGGCGCGAGGTCGAGGAGATCGACCGGCACCGACACGCGGCCGGGCGCCAGCAAGGCCGGGGCGCGGATCGCCAGCGGCACGCGCAGGCTCTCGTCGTGCAACGTGACGCCGTGACCGACGCCGCCGTGCTCGAAGAACTCCTCGCCGTGCACGCCGACCAGCACGACGATCGCCTCGTCGAGGGTGCCGTCGGCGGTCAGCGCATCGAGCAGCTTGCCCAGGCCGCGGTCGACCCGTTGCAGCTCGCCGCGGTACAGGCGGCGGATGTACTCGCGCTGGGCGGCGTCGGGGACGATCGCGCCGGTGCGCACGCGGCCGAGCCACAAATGTGTGAGGTGCGGCAGCGGTGCGCCCTCCGGCGCCATCAGCCCCGCGAGCAGCTCGCGCGGCGGATCGTAGGGCGCCTGCGGATCGACCATGTCGGCGTACGCGAGGCGCGGCGCACGTTCGCCGCGGTTGGCGAGCACGGCGGCGATCACCGCCTCGGCGTCGTTGCCCGCGCCCTTGCCCCGCTGCAACGCGACGCTGGTGTCGAAGCCCTGCGTGAGCCCGCGTTCGCCGTCGAGGTCACCGTTGGCCGCGACGATGACGCCGTGATAACCGGCGCGGTCGAGCAGCTCCGGGAGAAGTTGTTGGCCGTCGGCGACGAAGGTGCCGCGCACGGTCGCGTGCACCGGCGGGGTCATGGCGGAGAGCAGGGCGCTGTGGCTCGGCACAGCCCACGGGGCGCTCGCGTAGGCGCGCTCGAACACGAGGGCGGACTGCGTGAGCCGCTCGACGGCCTCGAAGCGCGGCCCACGAAGCAGCACGCCGAGCAGGTCGTCCGGACGCGCGCCCTCGACGGCGACGATGTAGAGGTCGCGCAATTGTCTTCGTCGATGATCGACCGGCGTGGAGCGGCGGGCGATGAGCTGGAGCGATCGCAGGGTCGCGCCCGCCTCCTCGCCGGTGCCGCCGACGGCGATCTCGAGGCGCAGCGGGACGCCGCCGTAGCCGGAGAGATCGAGCTCGTGCTGAGCGCCGGTCGGGCGCAGCGGCTCCTCGAGCAAGGGGGTCGGCGCTCGGCCCTCACGGTGGTCGGCGTCGGTGCTGACGCGCACGCGCAGGCTGCCGCGACCACGAACATCGAGGCGCAAGCGGCCGCGTCGGGGCGGCTGCACGTAGTAAATGAGCGCTGTGCCCGGCGCGATCGCCAGGGCGACGGCCCCGTGGTCATCGGTGCTGACGGTATATGGCGCGCCCGCGCGGGCCGGTCCGGCGACGATCTGCGCGCGCGGGCCGAGCTCGACCCTCGAGATCGCCGCGGTCGGTTGACCGGCGGCCGCGGGCTTCGAGAAGTGCAGGCGCAGGCGGTTCTCGCCGGGCTTGGTCGTCGCGGCCGGCAGCGAGAAGGTGCGCCGCTCCCAGCTCTCGGTGACCTGCAGGTTTGCCAGCGGGACCTCGTTCCACAGCACGGTCATCGTCTGGCCGGGGCGCGTCGCCTGCAGCGTGATCGCCATGGCGAGGCCGGGCTGGGCCTCGACGCCACGCCGCGCCGCGATGTCGGGCCGCGCCGCGATGTCGGGGTGCAGCGCGGGCGCGAGGTCGCCGTCGAGCGGCAAGGCGAGGCTGCCGCCCGCGCCGACGAGCAGGCCGGCTTGCACGTCGCCGACCTCCTGCGCGAGCCGCCACGGCGACACCGGCACCAGCTCGAGCTCGGTGCGAGCCGAGGCGCGCCCGAGGTCGACGACGAGGCGATCGTCGGCGACCACCAGGGCGCTCGGGCGCTGGGCGAGCAGGTCCTGCCAGAGGTCCGCGGACTCGATGCGCGCGACGGGGGCCAGCGGGGTCAGGAGGGGCGCCTCGGGGACCACCGGGGCCGCAGGCGGCGGTGCCTCCGCGGTGCAGGCAGCGATCACAAGGCTGGCCGCGAGGACAGGTACACATGCGCGATGGGACATGTCGCGGACGACATGTCCCATACGCCAGCCCTGCCCTGCGCCGGCCATCCGCTACTGGCCCTTGATCTCGGGGCGGGTGCGCGCGGGCTCGCGGGCCAGGCCGAACACCAGCGCGAGCAGGTCGTCGGGGGCGACCATCGGCTCGGCTCCCTCGGCGGCCGCGGCGAGGCCGACGAGCAGCAGGTCGGCGACGGCGTCGCGGCGCGCGGGGTCCATGCGCGCGAGGTCGGCGAGCAGCAGGCGCAGGGCCTCGGCGCGGGTCGGCCCCGCGGCGCTGGTCGCCAGTGCGATCGCCACGCGGCGGCGTTGCAGGGGATCGGGGTGGTGTCGGGCGATCTCAAGGCGCACGGCCTCGAGCTGATTCACGGGCACGAAGGCCTGGGCCGCGGCCGGCAACTCGGGCGCGGGGCCCTTCGGGGCGGCCAGCGCTGCTGCCAGCTCCGCCGGTGCGAGGGGTGAACTGGAGAGCGGGTCGGCGACGCCCCCGAGGGCGCGCTCGAGCCGGGCCGCCGCCGCCGGGTGCTGGCGTTGCAGACCCGGCTCGGTCCACAGCGCGGCACGGATCAGGATCCCCGCCTCGAGGTCGGCCCAGCGGTACTCCGCGAGCGCGTTGGCGAGGTCCTCACGAGCCTGCCAGCGGCGCGCCGGGGCCTCACCGTCGAGGTAGCTCTCGACCCCGCGCAGCAGCGCCTCGCGACCGGTGTCGGACTCACGCGCGGCCCAGGCGTCGTTGGCGTCGCGCAGCGAGCGGACCACCAGCGCGAGGCGCAGCGGCGCGGCCTCTGCGGCGGGCACGTGCATGAGGCCCTGCCGCAGCGCGAGCAGTTGATAGTGGCGCGCGTCCACCAGGGCACCGAGCTTCGCGGCCCGCAGCCACACGGCGCGCGGATCGGCGGACGCAGCCGCGGCCGCGACGAGCATCTGATCGGCCTGATCTCGACGCCCGAGGCCGAGCGCCAGCTCGGACTGCAACGCGAGGACGCCGGCGGCGATCTCCTGCGGCGCGTGGATCAGTTGATCGGCGAGCGCGGTGGCAGCGACGCGGTGGTCCCCGGCGTACAGCAGCGGCGCGACGATCCGGCCGGCGCACGCCATCGTCGGGTCGGCCTCGACCGCGCGGCGCAGCGCCTCGCCGGTCATCTCGGGCCTCGACTTGCTCGCGGCGCTCGCCTGGCCTTTGGGACCTGTCCCTGCGGTCACCCGCTGGGGGCGGTGCGTGAGCTCGTCGCGGGCCTGGACCAGCGCGGTCGACAGCGCGCCGCTCGCCCCGGGCGCGAGCAGCTCGCCGAGCTCGGGGCAGCCGGTCGCGGGGGCGCCGGGGAGGTCGCGGGCGAACGCCAGCTCGCGCGCCCTGCCCTCCTGCGCGAGCAGCCACGGCTCGCCGAGCACCTGCCGCGCGGCGACGCGGTCACGGGCCGACTCGGCGTCGGTGCAGCCACCCGGGCAGGCCGCCTGCGCGAGCACGATCGCCGCGCCGGCCGCGTGGGTCAGGTCGGCGGTGGCGAGCCCGGGGACGGCGCTGGCGACCGCGAGCGCGGCCCACGGTTCGCCGGCCGCGAGCAGGCGCCGACCCTCGGCCCGCGCCATCGCCTCGGCCCCCGGCAGGCCCTGCGCGTACGCCTCGGCGAGCGCGAACAGGATGATCTCGAGGGCCTGGTCGTCGCGGCCGCCGAGCGCGCGCAGCCGGGCCAGCAGCAGCAACTTCGGCAAGCTGTCGGCGTCGACGCGCCGCCGCGCCGACCACAGCGAGGGGACCGACACGCGCACCTGCGACGGCTCGAAGCCCGGGCCGGGCGGGCTGTCCGAAGGGACAGGTACAGCGGGCGCGTCAGGCCCCGCGGCGGCGCGGCGGTCCTTCGAGCCAGCTATTGCGCGAGATGCGCTGGCGCTCCTGGCGGCCTTGACCGCACCACCGGAGCTGTCCTTTGAGCCAGCCGCGCCACCCGGACTCGTCTCCGCGCCGAGCAGCGGCGGCGGCCCGCCGGATCGCACGCGGCCGGTGCCGACCCCGAGGCCCGAGGTCAGCGCATGCTCGGCGCTCGTCAGGTCGCCGACCAGCACGAACACGCGCCAGCTCATCGCCGCGGCGGCGGGGTCCTCATCGAAATGCTCGAGCAGCTTGACGACGAGGCTCGCGGTCGACCGCACCGCGTCGCCGCCGGGCAGCTCGTAGTCGGGGCCGAGCTGGGCCAGGCGCAGGCGCGCGTAGGTCTGCTCGACGGGCGGCAGCCCGGTCACCGAGGCGTGGATCGTCGATGGTGCCGCCTCGCCGATCCACGCGCGCAGCTCGTCGTGCGTGACGATGTCGAGGCCGAGCTCGCCGCGCAGCTCGGCCGCCAGCAGCTCGGCGACGTCACCCGAAGCCAGCTGTACGCCGAGGTCCCGCGCGGCCAGCCGCAGCGCGCTGTGGCCGGCGACGCGGGCCCTCGACAGCGCGTCGCCGACGCGGCGCTGCTCGACCTGCGCGCCCGGGACCCTGCAGCCGCCATCCTCGCAGCCGGCGAGGGTGCGCTGCGCCTGCGCCTGGGTCTTCGCGGCCGCCGTGACCCGCAGATGCAACGAGCGATCGGCGGCGTCGCGCGTCGCGTCCCCGCCGCGCGAAGCGGGACAGAGCACCGAGATCCGGCGCAGGTCGAGGTCGGCGGCCAGCGCCTCGCCCTGATCCAAGAAACGCTCGGCGCGCGCCCGGAACAGCGCGCACACGTCCTCGCGACCGCGCAGCGGATCGACCTCGAGGCTCGCGGCCCTGGCGTAGTGGGTCGCCGCGACCCCGTGCAGGCCCTCGTGCATCTCGAGATCGGCGAGGGCGACGAGCGAGGGCAGATCGGCCGTCGTGCGAAAATCTCGCAGCAGCACCGTGCGCGCCTCCTCGACCCGACCGAGCGCGACCAGCGAGTCGGCCCATGCGCGCGCCGCCTTGCGCTTGGGCCGATACTTCGCTCTCGCCGCCCGCTCGACGACCTCGGCGTGCTGGCCCCGGGCGTTGGCCCGCGGCAGTTGATGGTTGCACGCGCACAGACCCAGCCACGCGATCGCAGCGAGGCCGACACCGGCGCGGTACGCAAGGCGGGATCTGCGGGTGCGCACGGCGGGGGCCTTCGGGTTCACATCGGCGAGATGGCAGGCGGACCCACCTCCGCGGGCTTCCCGGCCTTATCCTCCGCGGACTCCTTGGCCTTCTCGGCGGACCCGCACTTGAGGTCGCCGGAGTCCTGCAGCAGCCTGGCGAACAGTCGCTTGTCGGCGGCAGTGAGGCCCGCCTGACCCTGCTTCACGACGCACAGGTGCTCGCGGCTCGGGTCGGGGTCGTTGAGGGCGATGTACCCGTCGGCGAGCCGCAGCCGACTGACGAGGCGATCGGGGTGGGCCTCGACCTCCTTCTCGAGCAGCTCGAGGCCGGTCTCGGAGTCACCGTGCTTGACGAGGTTCGCGGGCGCCAGGATGTAGAGGCTGCCCAGCAGCCGCGTCGCGGCGCCCTCGCGAAAGTCGGGGTCGACCGCGCGGCAGCGGCGGGCGTAGTCCTCCGCCTCGGTGACGAGACCCATCGCCTGCAGGCCGCGGTTCTCGGCGAGACGACCGGCCACGGCCGCGCGCGCGAAGAAGTCCTCGGGCGTCGTGCCGGTCCGCTTGGTCACGAGCGCATAGGCGTCCTCGCGGTCCTGCTTGCTGTCTTTTTGTTGGTCGATGAGCACCTCGAGGCGCTCATGGATCTGGATCGCCGTGGTCGTGTCGGCGAAGGCAGGGTTGTTGAGATTCCCGCCGTGGGGCTTGCAGCCGGTGGTGACCGTGGCGGGGGCGATCACCACGACGGCGAGGACGGCGACGAGGAGGCTGCGACGCATGACGCTGACTCATACCACGGCACCCATGCCATGTCGCTGTGGCGCCATGGC
Source organism: Nannocystis sp. (assembly GCA_043752905.1). Lineage (GTDB taxonomy): Bacteria > Myxococcota_A > Polyangia > Nannocystales > Nannocystaceae > Nannocystis. The sequence continues at coordinate 6,320 of JAYUXQ010001327.1, forward strand.
CCAGTCACGGCCCCT
>JAYUXQ010001328.1:0-2534 GCA_043752905.1 Nannocystis sp.
GTCGTCACCGTCGTCGCAGTCACCGGCCTGGGCGACGTGACCGGCGGGCTGCTCACAGGCCATCGTCGCCTGATCGGGGTCACCGAAGCCGTCGCCGTCGCCGTCCGCGAAGAAGGTCTGCTCGCGGCAACTCTCCGAGCTCGAGCTCTCGCCGGCGGTCGTGGTGTCACCACCGCCGGTGGTCGTGCCGGTGGTCGAGGTCCCGCCCGTGGTCGAGGAGCTGGTGCCAGGGTCGACCGCGCCGCTGCTGTCGCTGCCGAGGGTCCCGCCCGACTCGCCAGTGCCGGACTCCCCCGACCCGGTGCCCGGGCTGGTCTGCGTGGTCAGTCCCGTGGTCGGCCCCGTGGTCGGCCCCGTGGTCGGCCCGGTGGTCGTGTCGCCGCCGGTCTGTCCGGAGGTCGCAGAGCCCTCCGAGCTGCCCTGCCCGCCCCCGCTGGTCTCGCCGAGGCCGACCGCGTTGAAGCTGCAGGCGGCCAGCGGGGCGAGTGACAGCAGCGCGAGGAGGGTACTTATAGGGGCAGCGTCGCGTCGAGAACAGGCCATGGTCCCTCGCTTATGCCCCGCGATCATGGGGGTAGCAAGCCGACCGCCCCGAAGCGGCCACGGAGATTGCGCCGGGGCGCAGCAACGCGATGAACTCGGGTACACTGGCGAGTATGCGCATGACCCCTGGCAACGCAGGCCCTCTGGTCCTGGCTGCGATCCTGACGAGCTGCGCGCCGACCACGAGCGAGGCGCCCCGACCCCAGCCCGCGCCGTCCCTCGCGGCGACGTCTTCCGCGCCGTCGCAATCGCAAGCACAAGCACAAGCACAAGCTCGGCCGACGCCCGCCCCGCCCGCGGCCGAGACGCTCGAGGAGCGTCATGTCTCGAAGTCGCCGGGCGTCGCCGGCGGCGTGACGATCCTGTGGCCGAGGATCGTTCCGCGCGACATCGTCGACGAGAACCGCGACCTCGGATTCGCGCTGCAGCAGCAGATGCGCACGCTGGTCGAGAAGCACCTGCCCGGCCGCGCGATCGACTTCCGGCCCGAGCCCGAGCGTGTGTGCCCGAAGACCGGCTGCACCGGCGTGTCGGTCGGGCTGTTGCTCTCACGGCAAGGCCAGGGCTGCCTGGTGCTCGCGCTGGTCTCGCGGCCCGGCGTGTCGCCGACCCGCATCGTCCCGTGGGTCGGCAAGGTCCAGCTGCGCGCCGACACCGTCGGCTTTCGCGAGTGGCCCGAGTCGCAGATCACCGTCGCCGATTACGTGCCCTGCAACTCGCTGCTGACGACGATGGACGCCCAGGAGGCCGCCATCGCCGACGCGCTCAAGGCCGCCGCGCAGTAGACGGGTCCGCAGCGCGAGGAGCGGCCTCTGCCACCCCTGGCGCTGGCTTCACGGCACCTCGGCGCCGAGGTCAGCCGCCGCACTCCATCGCGCACATGTCCTGGGCGCACTTGAAGATCTCCGTGCAGCCCATGTCCGCCTGGCAGTCCTCGAACTCCATCGTGCAGTTGGTGCAGACACACTCGCCGCACATGTCGCCCGGGTCGACCATCATCAGGCACTGCGCCAGCGGGTCGCCGGTCTCCCCGGTGCTGGTCGTGCCGGGCTCGCCGGTGGTCGCGGTGACGTCGGTGGTCGAGGGGTCGGCGCCGGTCGTCGAGGTGTCACCGGTGGTCGGCGGCTCGGTCGTCGCTGGCTCGGTCGTCGAGGTGCCGCCGGACTCCGTCGCCCCGGTGGTGGTCGTCGTCGGGTCGGTCGTCGGCACGTCGCCGGAGGTCGAGGCGGCCCCGCCGGTGCTGCCGCCGGAGCTGCTCGAGGCGCCCTCGGTGGTACCCTCGGTGGGGGTGCCGCAGGCGACGGTCACGAGCATCGGGAGCGCGGCGGTCAGGGAGAGATGAAGTTACGGGTCATGTTCTGCATGGCTCGACGTTACATGCTCGGCCGCTCGCGCCCAAACCGGGGACGAATTGCAGGGTTTGTTGTGAGGGCCAGGTCGCGAGAATCAAATGGGGACCGCGGCGGCGCGGGCGGCGACGCAGCGATGTTCAGGCGACGAAGCTGAGGGGGACGCGCAGCGTGAAGGTGGAGCCACGACCGACCTCGCTGACCACGCTGACCTCGCCGCCCATCATGCGACCGAACTGGCGGGTGACGGTGAGGCCGACGCCGGTGCCCTCATAGACGCGGCTGGCCGCGTCGTCGACCTGGGTGAAGGCATTGAAGATCGTCTCGAGGTGGGTCGAGGGGATGCCGATGCCGGTGTCGGAGATCGAGAACAGCAGGTGCGCGCGGCCGTCGAGCTGCATGCGCTCGGCCTTGACGATGACGCGGCCGTCGCGGGTGAACTTGCACGCGTTCTCGACGAGGCTGTGCAGGCAGTAGCGGAGCATCGAGCGGTCGGTGTAGGCGCTGCCGATCTCCGGCGGACACACGAGCTCGATGACGTTGCCGCGCGAGCTGGCGAGCCCGTGGAACTCACCGGCCACCTCGCGCAGCAGGCCGGCGATCTCGACGGTCGCGCTCTCCAGCGCCGAGGCGCCGCTGGCC
>JAYUXQ010001329.1:0-2528 GCA_043752905.1 Nannocystis sp.
CCCTCCGCGTCGCGGTAGGCCTGGTTGATCGCGTCCCAGTCGATCTCCACGTTGGTGTTCTCGGTGGCCACCCAGCGCTCCGTGCCGGCTCCGCCACCGCAGGCGGTCACGCTCGCGGCGGACACGCTGGCTGTGAGCGCGAGCGCGAGGAAGCGCGTGGCGATCATAAAACGAGGACGGGAAGGGTCTTTGGGCTGGTTCATGGACGTGCTCACGCGTTCGGCGCCTTTTTTCAAGCCACCGATCACGGTCCGGCAAAGCTAATGGCGCAGTCCAGGCCCGTCAAGGCGAGGGGGCGCCCGCAGGCCTCTTCGCCGCCGCACCGGCACCACCGATCGCACTCGCCTCGGACCCCGGGGTTTTGCCGGGCGCCGTGGACGGTACCGTGGACGGTACCGTGGACGGGGCCATACCCGGCGCAGTGCCCGGTGCCGTGGCGGGCGCGGTGCCCTTGGCCGTGGACGGCCGGGTGCTTGCGGCCGAACCGGCGCTCCCGGCCGGACCGGAGCCGGAGGTCGCCGTGCTCGGCCGCGCGGTGCTCGTCGTCGGCGGCAACGCCGGTCCGGTCACGGCCGTGCCGACCGTACCGACCCCCGGGCCCTCGGGATAATCGTTCGCGGGGGTGCTCGGTTTACGGCGCGACTTGGGCTTGGCCGGGGTGGCGGGCGCGGCGTCGGGGTCGTCCTCCTCGATGCGCTGGTACAGGGAGATGCCGGCTACGTCGTCGATCAGGCGAAACTGCTTCTTGTCGCGCAGGCGCTTGAGGCGGCGCTCGTCCTCCTTTTTGAGCTCGGAGTTGATGACGAGGTAGTCGGCGTCGTTGACGGTCGGCCAGTGGTAGGCCTTGCGACGGTTGCTCAGGTGCGGGCCGACGGCGCTGGTGACGGAGACGGCAGCGTCGGGCCCGATGAGCGCGGCGATCTCCTTCACGCGGACATACTTCTCATGCATCTCCGCGGAAGGAATACGAGTCAGACGGTTCCAGCCGGCCTTGAACGAGCTGTTGGGGAAGATGACCCCGTACTTGACGCTCGTGATCGTGGTGGCGACCAGCATGCCGAACATCAGGGTCCAGGCGAGGCGGGCGCGCTCGAGGCCGAGTAGCTTCATGCGCGGGCCGTCGGTGACGCGGGCCAGGCCGTCGGGGACCGCCACGAACAGCATCGGCAGCAGCAGCGCCGAGTACTGGAAGTGCAGCGAGAACACATGCTTGCGGCTGGCCAGGCCGATGAACAGCAGGCCGTAGACGCTGAGGATCAGCTTGCGGCCGGCGGCGAAGGGCAGGCACAACAGCGGCAGCAGCAGGTGCATGAAGTAGAGGAGCTTGTCCTCCTTGAGCACGATCGACCCGGCGTAGATCGGGTTGGTGATCGCCGTCATGACCAGGCCGCGGGTGCCCTCCTTCTTGTGCGGGATCATGTCCGCGTAGTAGTAGGCGTAGCTGTAGGACGAGTTGTCCGAGGCCATCAGCAGGTCGGTCGAGGCCATCACGTGGACCTTGGCCACGTAGAGGTAGGCCATCGACACCGCGATGGTCGCCAGACCCGTGCGGGTGCGTCCGCTGAGGATCGCGTAGGCGCCGATGAAGCAGCAGATCAGGCTGATGTCCTCGCGAGTCAGCAGCAGCGCGACGATCACCAGCCAGTAGCGCTTGTAGCCGTCCGTATCGAGCAGGTACACCGCCCACATGATGTTCGGGACGACCAGCGCGAGGCTGTGAAAGTCGAACATGTTGACCCCGTGCAGCGCGGGGTACATCAAATAGACCAGCGCCAGCAGGGCCCCGAACCACTCGTTTTGCAGCCGGCGCCTGGCCAGCAGGTAGATCGGGATCGCACCGCTCGCCAGCCAGACCGTCTGCAGCACCAGCAGCGTCTCGGCGTGCATGTACAGGCGGTAGATCAGCGCGACCACGGCGATGATCGGGTCGAAGTGCGCCGAGACGTGGTTGCCGCCCTTGATGAAGGTGCAGTCGAGGAAGTACCCGTGCGCCGTCTGCCAGACCGCGTTGTCGTAGATCCCGAGGTCGTAGATCGCCGTGCCGAGATTGTGGTGGTCGATCACCGCGTAGTAACCGACGAGCCCGCAGTAGCCGAGCACCGCCGCGACGAAGAACGCGAACGCCAGTCGAGGCCGCCGCGCCGGCTGGAACGGCTCGGCGTCCGGCGCGAAGAAGCGACGGAGCACGCGGTAAGCAAACACCATCGCCAGCGCCAGGATCGTCACCGTCAGGAAGCCAGTGAAGACCGGGAACTTGACCTCGATCTTCTGGACCCCCAGCGCCGTCACCAGCGGCAGCGCCAGCAAGATGAACGCGTAGCGGTTGGTCCGGCGAAACGACGCCTCGAGCCCGAGACCCGGCTCGCGCCGGCGCTGGCGTAACCACACCAGCAGGTACCCCGCCGTCGTCACCACCACCGAGATCGCCACCGCCAGCAACGCCTGCGAGCGCTGCGGCACCGTCAGGTCGTTCTTGACGATGTATCGCATCGCCTCGAGGTTGGTCAGCGGCCACAGCGCCAACCCGA
>JAYUXQ010001330.1:0-2526 GCA_043752905.1 Nannocystis sp.
GCCCTCAAGTGGAGCCAGCAGGAAATCATCGCGTACGAGCCAACTCTCGCAGAGAGTGTCGGCAATGGCAGGAGTGAAACCCTTTCGGATTAATAAACGCTTGACTGCCTCACGTGTGGTGTCGAACGAGCCCGGGTGGACCTCCACCCCGCGGATTGCAGCACGAAGTTGCCGGCCGCGGGCTGGAGAGCCGCCAGCGGCCATGAAGCTCTCAAGAAGCCGTTGCACTGCCGTCAGGAGAAAATCGCCAGCCCCGAATGACGGCTCCAGAAGTCGCCACTGGTGTAGAGGTCGGTCGACCGTGTAGCCGGCCAGATCCAGCAATGCAGCAACGACCTCCGGGCGGGTGAAGACCGCCCCACGCTCCGTCTCACCTTGCCCTGCGAGGCTCTGACCCACTCGTTTCACGGGCGCGCGGTCGGCTTGCCGTCGGCGTCGAGCACGACGACGCCGCCCGTGCCGAACAGCTTTTCGCTGGCGATCGCGTCGAGGTCGGGGAGCACCTTGCTGGCGTCGCCGACGACGAGGACCACGAAGTCTTGCGCGCGCAGGTGCGCCTCGGCGGACTTGCGGACCGCGGCGGTATTGACGGCTCGCACGCGCTGCTGGAAGCCGGCGTACCAGTCGAGCGGCAGGTCGTAGAACTTGAGCCGCTGGAACGCGAACAGCGTGTCCGAGGGCGTGGCGAACTCGGCCGGCAATGCCAGCAGTGCGCCCTCTTGCACGCGGCGCAGCTCCTCCGGGGTCGGGTCTGCGGCGCGCATGCCGACGATCTCCTTCATGACCTCGCGCAGGGCCGGGCCGGTGACGTCGGTGCGGACCGACGAGCTCGCCGCGAAGCTGCCTCCGGCGCGGCGATAGCCGATGCCGGCGCGGCCACCGTACGTATAACCCTTGTCCTCGCGCAGGTTCATGTTGATCCGGCTCGAGAACGACCCGCCGAGGATCTCCATCATCAGGTCCGTCGCCTCGTAGTCGGGGTCGGTGCGACGCGGGCCGGGGTGACCGACGTAGATCGAGGATTGCGCGGCGTCCTTGACGTGCACGAAGAACACGGTGCCCAGGCGCGGCTTGGCGGCGGCGATCTTCGGTTGTGACGGCGCCTTGCCCTTCCACGTCGGCAATCGCGACCCGAGCGCCTCCTTGAGCTCGTCCTGCGTGATCATGCCGGTGACCCACAGGCGGGCGCCGCCGGGCCTGAGCTTCCCGACCACTCTGGCGCAGTCCGCGAGGCGGACCGCGTCGATCGTCTTCTCGGTCTCGATGCGGCCGTAAGGATGGTTCTCACCCCACACCAGCGCGCTAAACAGTCGCCCCGCGATCGGGCCGGGGCTGGCCTTCGCCTGCAACAGCGAGGCCTTGCGGCGCTCCTTGATGCGGTCGAGGTCGGTCTGGCGCATGCCGGGCTCTTGCAGCATCTCGGCCATCAGGTCGAGCGCCGGCCCGAGCTGCGACTTGAGCGCGCGGACACTGATGCCCGAGCTCTCGCCGCCGCCGAACGACGACACGTTGACCGCGTGGTCGGCCTGCTTCTCCTCGAAGGCGGCCGTCTCGTACTTCTTGGTGCCCTCGTCGAGCAGGTCCATGCAGATCGACGTCAAACCGGTCTTGGCCTTCGGGTCGTCGACGCCGCCCATGTCGAACTCGAACGACATCGTCACGGTCGGCAGCTTGGTCTGCGGCACGAGGTAGACGTCGAGGCCGTTGGCGAGCTTGAAGTTCTCGACGCCCGGCAGCTTGAGCTCGGCGATCGGCGCGGGCGCGGGCGCCCTGGCGCGGTACGGCTCTTCGGGCCAGCTCGCCGTCTGGACCGGCTGGCCGTCGGTGCCGAGCGGCGGCGGGTCGCCGGTTTGGGGGGTCGTGGTCGTCGCCGGACGGCAGGCGACCAGCAGCATGGCAGCAGTAAAGATGGCGTTGCGCATGGTCGTGGTCATCCCTTCGTGGCGGTCTTCGGCGCGGCCTTGGCGTCGGACGGGGGCTTTGTACCTGCCGGAGGTCCGCCCGCGGGAGCCGCGGGCTTCGTGATGATCTCGGCGCGCGGCTTGCCGAGGATCTGCGCGGCGCTGTCGCGGACGCGGGCCGGCGTCAGCGCGCGCAGGCGCTTGAGGTAGGTCTGGGCGTAGCCGGGGTCGCCGGTATAGTGATTGAACGACTGGAGCTGCTCGACGCGGCCCATCAGGTCCTCGAGCCCCCAGATGAAGCTCGACTCGGTGCCGATCAGCACGCGCTTCATCTCCGCGTCGGAGATCGGCTCCTTGCGGATCTTGTCGAGCTCGCGGGCGATCACCTGCTCGGCCTTCGCCGGGTCCTGACCGGGCTTGAGGTCGACGACGATGTGGAACACGCTCGAGTGCTGCGCGCCCGCGTTGTACACCGCGACGCTCTGGGCGCTGCGCTCATCGAGGACCAGCGCGCGGTGCAGGCGGCCCCAGCCGTAGGCGCCGAGCACGGTCGACACGACGTCGAGCTCGAAGTCGGCGTCGCTGAAGATCGGCGGGCTGTGCCACGCGTAGTGGATCCGGGTCA
>JAYUXQ010001331.1:0-6313 GCA_043752905.1 Nannocystis sp.
CCGCCCATGGGCGGGCCGCCCATGTCGCCACCCATGCCGCCGCCGCCGAGCATCGCGCCGGCCTTGTCCTTGATGATCTTCAGGTCGTCGTTGCTGAGCGAGGCCTCGACGGTGATCATGTTGTCCTTGGTGTCGAGCTTGAGGGTCTCGAGCGCCTTGGGGGGCACGCCCATCATCCCGGCCATCATCTTGGCGCCCGGCAGGTTGTCGTCGCCCTTCTTCTTGAGCTCCTTGGCCTGGTCCGCCGAGGCGAGACCGACCATCCCCTTGAGCGCAAGGCCGTCGCTGAGGTCGAACGAGACCGAGAAGTCCTTGGCGTCGGCGCCGACGCTCTTCGCACCACCCGCCATCTCGGCCGGCACGAGACCGGCAGCCCAGATGTGCTTGCTGCGGTCGGCGCGGTCGAACAGGGCCTTGTTCGGGCCGTCGTTGGCGGACTTGCCCTTGCCGTCGATCAGGTCCTTCACGGCGCCTTCCCAGGCCTTGCTCGCGAACACGACCGTCTTGCCGTCGATGATGTAGCCGGTACCCTCGCCGGACTCCATCTTGAGGGTCTTCTTGCCGCCCTCGTCGACGATCGTGAACGGGGTCTTGCCACCGTTCTTCTCCTTGGCCTTGTCGGCGATGCAGGTCAGGTTCTTCTCGTCGCCCAGACCCTCGCCAGTGAGCACGGCGACCACGTTGGCCTTGCCATCGGTGCCGATGAGGATGGAGCTGAGGGCCTTCTCGGGGTCGAGGTTGCAGGCCTTCGCGGCCGCGGCCATCTCGGTGTAATTCCCCTGCTTCTCGAGCTCACCCTTGTTCTCGCCGTAGAGCTTGGTCTTCATGAGACCGGAGACATCGACACCGACCATGATGGTCGCCTGCTCGGGGATGAGCTTGCCACCGGCCGCGGTCGCGCCACCCTTGCATGCGGTGAGACCAAGGAGCGCCGTTGCGGCGAGGGACACGAGGATCTGCTGCTTCATATCGGGGCCCTTATACGACCCTCAATTACGGCCTGCAACAAAAATAACCGGGTTCCTACGCGCCAAAGATGTGCCTTTTCGCCGGTCCGCCGGCGCCGTTCCGTGGTACTCCCTTGCTCCGCGCGGAGGTGTCAAGGCCCCCCGACGCGCTCGTCGGAGACTTTTCGCCATGGCGTGGAAGCAGTTCCAGTTCAAGGACCAAACAGTGTTCGTCCGGGTGCTGGCGACCGGCAAGCCGATCGTGCACCGCGGCCGCGTCGAGATGCGCTACCGCCTGGGCGCCACGAAGTCGTATCGCGCCGCTCCTGACAACCTCATCGACATGGAGGGCGAGATCCTCCCCGACGAGGACTTCGGCGGCGCGCCGGTCCCGGCAGTATCGAGCCAGGCCGTACGTGAGGACCCTGTCAAACCGGCAGGGCCAGCCACGATCGTCATCCACACCGACGGCGCGTGCTCGGGTAACCCCGGTCCTGCTGGCATCGGCGTGTTCATCGAGCGCCCGGACGCCGAGGGCGTCGCGAGCTCCAGCAGCTCCAGCAGCTCCAGCAGCTCAAGCATCACGGAGCACTCCGAGTTCATCGGCGAGGGTACCAACAACATCGCCGAGCTGACCGCGATCCTGCGCGCGCTCGAGATGTTGAAGCCCGAGGAGCAGCAGACCCACGTGCTCCTCTACACCGACAGCGCGTGGAGCCTCGGCGTGCTGGTCGGCGGCTGGAAGGCCAAGGCCAACCTCGAGCTCATCGGCGCGATCCAGGAGCGCATGAAGTCCCTGCCGGACGTCGAGCTGCTCAAGGTCCGCGGCCACGCCGGCAACAGCGGCAACGAGGAGGCCGACGCCCTCGCCACCATGGCCGTCCGCCGCGAGAGCTCTACGACGCGAACGCGCCGCCGATCGAAGTCGCCCCCTGCCGCGCCTTGAGCAGCCCACGTAGCCGCTCCACACGCGTCGCCAGCGGCGTCCTGAGCTCCGGCGCTCTCTTCAATAGTTCGGCATCGGTCACCTCGTCAGCATCGACGAGGTCGAGCCCGTGCAGCTCGAGGTGAAGATACGGACGCGTCGTCGCCTCGCGTAGCAGCACCCCGCGACCGCCGAGCACGAAGGTCCCCACCATCGGCAGCCGCAGCAGCGACGACACGCTGACCGGCACCTCCCACAACCCGCAGTCGGCCATGAAGTGCGGCCGCGTCGGCCCGACGAAGCTGCGCCAGCCATGCGCCTGCGACTGTGAGCGCCGCCCGCGAACCGCCATCCAGCCCATCGCCGCCAGCTTGGCCGCGTAGTAGGCTGGCGACGGCAGCAGCGAGGAGTCGTAGCGATACCCCAGCGCCGAGACCTGTTGCAGCAGCAAGGCGTCGTGCGTGTAGCCCGGCGCACGAAACCCCGTCGGCCGCGCCCCGAGCCCGCGCAGCAATACATCACAGCGCCGCAGGTCCTCGTAGATCGCGGCCGGCGTCCAGGTGACCATGTCGTAGGCGTGCGCGAAGCTGTGGTTGCCGAGCTCGTGCCCCGCTGCCAGCGCCTGCCGCAGCAGCGCGCTGCCCTTGCCGCCGGCCTCCGCGTCGCGTTTCAGGTCGCGGCCGATGACAAAAAAGGTCGCGCGCGCGCCGAGGTCCGCGAACAGCTCGAGGAAGCGGGGAAGACTCCGCTCGAGCACGACACCCGCGGCTTCCGGACCCGGCGGCGCGAGCCCGTGGATCGCGTGGTAACAGGCGAGGTCGTCGAGGTCGACGCTGACGATCGTGCTCTGGTCGGTCATCGGGGGCTCACGGCTCTGATGATGATGATGTAGATGATGATGTAGATGATGATGATGATGATTTGGTAGACGATGCTCGGGATCGATCCCCGATGCCGAGATGGATCGCAGCCATCAGGCGGAGCAGATGATGTAGCACCCGCGGGACGCGGCGCAGCAAGTGCACCGAGGGGGGTCGCTTCTCCTCGAGATCGACGGGGATCTCCCGCACCCGCAGGCCCTCGCGCTCGGCCCGGATCACCAGCTCCGAGGCGAAGACGTCGTGCCCCACGATGCAGCGCGCGACCACCGGCACCAGCGCGGCCCGGCGAAACGCCTTGAGCCCGTGCGTGTCGGTACCGCTAAAGCCCAGCGTCAGGCGCAGCATGCGGTTGTAGATCCGGGTCGCCGCGCGGCGGGCGAGCGGGCGCCGGTCGTGCGCGCCGCGCATCGCCTTCGAACCAATGACGAGGTCGACCGCCCCGGCCCGCAGCAGCGCGAGCGCCCGCCGGTGAAACCCGAGGTCGCACAGATCGATCTCCTCACACAGCACGAACTCACCGCGCGCCCCCTCGATGCCCTCGCGCAACGCGGCCCCGTAGTTGGGCGCAGCGCACGAGAAGGTGCGCACCTGCGGGTGCACGCTCGCCAGCCGGGCCGCGATCTCGCGGGTACGATCGCGGCTGCCGTTCTCGGCCAGCACGATCTCGTAGGCGGTGAGGCCCATGTCGGCGAAGCCGCGGATCAGCTCCGCGACCGAGTCGGCGAGGATCGCCTCCTCGTTGTATACGGGGACGATGATACTGAGCTCGATCATGACCTGTCCTCGCGCACATGTCCCTCGGCCCAGGCCGCCGCCTCGCGCCCGGCGATCATGCAGTCCTCCATCGCATTGTAGACCCACGCGCCGTAGCGCCCGCAGCTGCGGATCCCCACCCGCTCGAGCCAGCCGAGGATCGTGCTCGTCGCCGCCGCGTACGCGTCGTCGAACACGACGTACGCGTACTCGGCCCGCCGCTCCGCGGTGAACAGCACGTCATCCACGGCGGCCAGCGCCCCGATCTCGACCAGCCCTCGCAACACCGCGGGCACATCGACCGCCGCGTCACGCTCGGCGAGCTCGACGTACAGGCTGCTACACCCCGCGGGCGCCATGCTGGCGACCGCGTTCGAATAGACCCCGACGCGAAAGAACGGGTAGCGCGTCTCGGGCACGTACACCCAGTGATAATCGGCGGGCACGCGCGTGCGGGTCGCCACGTCGAGCCAGCGCCAGCGGACCCAGCGAAGCGCAGCCGCGGCCTCACGCACCTCGACCGGCGCCCCGACCAGCCGGGCCACCAGCTCGGGTAGCGGGATCGTCGAGACCAGCGCGTGATACTCGCGCCAGTCGGACTCCGCGCTGAGCTTGACGCGATGGTGGGCCGGGTCGACCGCCTCGACATCGCTGGCGAGCAGGACCTCCGTACTCGCAGGCAGACCCGCCGCGAGCCGCCGCGGCAACGCGTCGATGCCGCCGGCCTTCGGATATAAAAAGCTCGCGTTGTAGCCGAGCCCCTCCTGCGGCACACCGATCGCCCCACCGATCACCTGGGCCACCTCGGGCACCGGGATGTAGCGCGAGACCCACGCAGCGGTGAGCCGGTTCGGGTGCATGCCCCACAGCTTGGTGTTGTACGGCACAAAGAAGTGCCGCGCGATCCCCCGACCGAAGCGCGCCTCGGCGAAGGCCTCGAAGGTCGGCGCAGGCTGCTCACCACGCGCCGACCGCTCGCGCGCCGCCACGAATTCCACGAGACACTCCTGCACGACCGCGAGCGGCAGCCCGTGCAAATTGGCCTGGAAGGGATACGGCAGCGAGACCCCGTGCGTGAAGACCCGCGTGCGCCGCTCGACGCACACCAGCTCGTCGGGGGCGAACAGCCCGGCCACCAACGCCCGGGTCTGCGGGTCGCGCAGGTGCAGCCAGTGGCCAGTCACGTCGAAGGTGAAGCCGTCCTGGCGGACGCTGCGGGCGTGGCCACCCACCTCCGGGCCACGCTCGACCAGCACGGCCGGGCGGCGCAGGTGGTAGGCCGCGGACAGGCCGGTCAGGCCGGCGCCGAGGACCACGACCGGGGGCGAGGGCGATGCCATGGGCGTCCGGTTTTACCAGACAGGGCGATGGACAGCGGATCCTCCGGCATGCACACTGGCGGTGCCCATGGAGCTGCAGAGTCTCGGTTCGTTTCGCTTGGTCCGGCCTCTGGCCACCCGCAGCGCAAGCTTCCGCCTGTACCTGGCGCGCCACGAGGACGACCCGGAGAGCGGCGCCCCCTCGTATGTGGTCAAGCTGCTGCTCCCCGGCCGCAGCCCTGACCACGCGCACCTCGCGGCGCAGTTCGAGCACGAGATCAAGCTCCTGCGGGCCTTCAACCACCCGGGGATCCCCTCCGCCCACGGGGACGGCGAAAAAGACGGCGTCCGCTACCTCGTGATGGACTACATCGACGGCTGCGACCTCGCCGCGCTGCTCGGCCACGACATGGGCCTCAGCGACGGGGCCCGCTCCGTGTCCCGCGAGATCGCCGTCTATGTCATGGCCCAGCTCGCCGACGCCCTCAACCACATCCACACCTTCGAGGTCCTCGACGAGACCACCCACAAGTTCGGCGAGCTCGGCATCGTCCACCGCGACGTGTGCCCCAGCAACGTGCTCCTGTCGCGCACCGGCAACGTCCTCCTCGCCGACTACAACTCGGCGACCTCGACGTGGATCCCCAGGGAGCACGACATGTCCCAGGCCGGCACCAAGGCCTACATGGCCCCGGAGCGCATCGTCGGTACAGCTCCCGCTTCTGTGCAATCCGACCTGTTCGGCATGGCCGTCGTCCTGTGGGAGATGCTCAAGGGCCAGCGCTGCTTCAAGGCCGACGACGACCTGAAGACGATGGACGCGATCGTCAAGTTCGACATCTCGCACAGCACCCGCCGCCTGACCGGCCTGTCGTCGAAGCTCGGCGACATCGTCCGCAAGAACCTCGACCGCGACCCGGCCCGCCGCTACAGCTCCGCGTATCAGATGCTGCAACGCCTGGCCCAGACCCCCGAGGCCAGCGCGGCCGAACGCGCCCAGTCCGAGCTCGCCAGCCTCGTCCGCGAGGTCAGCCACCTGCCCGCGTCGATCGCCACGCCTCCCGTCAGCGCCGTGACTCCCGCTCGCAGCCCGCGCAGCTAGCTGTCGCTCGGGCCACGCCGCCAAGCGCGATTGCGCGCGGCCAGGATGTGGAGTAGCGTCTGGGCGCATGCGGCCACCGATCCAGGCGCCCTCCCTGGTGCTCTGCGTCATTTGCATCGTACCTGCCTGCCAGGAGCCGCAGGCGACCGACACGTCGCATTTCACGACGATGCCGCCCATGACCGCGGGCACCGCGACGAGCAGTGACGCAGACTCGGGCACCACGAGCGGTGGCACGTCCACAAGCAGCACCAGTTCGACCGCCGGCGCTCGACCGTCAACCGCAAGAAGAACCCGCCCCGTGACACGGCGAGCGCCGCCGGTGCCAGACCGTGGAAATTAGCGTACCTTGGGCCCCAAGGGACCAAATGTGATGCAAAGATTGA